>JAUUZV010000064.1 GCA_030592085.1 Clostridia bacterium
ATTTTTAAAAATGATATTGTATTCACCCTTAAAGTATAATATATAAAAATTGACATATCAATATGATATCTATAAAATTAATATATTAACGAAAGGTCACAATTATGAAAAAAATCTGCGTAGTAGGACTAGGATATATTGGAATACCAACAGCGGTTATGTTTGCATCAAAAGGACATGAAGTCATTGGAGTAGACATTAGAGAAAATGTTATAAACAGTTTAAACAATTTGCAATTACCCATAGAAGAAAAGGGATTAGAAAAACTCTTTTTAAAACACCCTTTTAAAGCTAAATTACAACCAGTTGATGCTGATATTTATATTATTTGTGTTGGAACCCCAACAGACACACACAAGAAGGTTAACTTAACAGCAGTCAAATCTGCAGCTTCTAGTCTTATTCCATATATTAAAAAAGGAACATTAGTAATTATTGAATCAACTATTCCTCCTGGAACCACAAAAGATATTGTGTTACCACTTGTGGAACAAAGTGGGTTTAAAGCTGGTAAAGATTTTTATCTAGTTCATTCTCCAGAACGGGTTATTCCTGGGAACATGCTCTTTGAATTAGCAAATAATGATAGAATTATGGGTGGTATTTCATCAATTGGAGCAATCCTTTCAAAAGAACTATATGAGTGTTTTGTGAATGGACAAATATATACAACTACAGCAACAACAGCAGAAACTGCAAAATTAATGGAAAATACTTTTAGAAATGTTAATATTGCTTTAGCAAACGAAGTTGCTACTATTTGTGAAAAGCTTCAAATTAATGCTTGGGAAGTAATTGAATTAGCAAATAAACATCCACGTGTAAATATTTTACAACCAGGTCCTGGAGTAGGTGGACATTGCATCCCTGTAGATCCTTGGTTTATTGTGGAAAAAACACCAGATCAAGCTACTTTAATTAAGCAAGCTTTAGAGCAAAATGAAATGGTTCCTATTAAATTAGTTTCAAAAATATATGATATTACGAAAAGTAAAAAAGGATTAAAAATTTGTTTATTAGGGTGTACCTATAAAGCTAACACAGATGACATAAGAGAAAGCCCTACATTTGTTATAGAGGCCGAACTTACCAAAGATAACCAAGTAGTTCTTTATGACCCAAATGTCTCTGATTATGCAAATGGTTCATTATATGATGCATGTAGTGGTTGTGACATGGTAATATTATTAGTTAATCATCAGCAGTTTTTAAATATTGATTATTTAAAATTAGCATCTGTTATGAAAAGTTGTGTAATTTTTGATTGTAAAAACTTTTTAGAAAAAGAAAAAGCCATTAAAAATGGCTTTGACTACTATTTAATTGGTGATGGTTCAATTAACAAGTAATTTTATTACTTCCAAACATTTATCCAAATCTTTATAATTCTTACCAATGGCAATATACATTGTTTTTGGTGTACCAGGTCGTAGAAACACTTCCTCATCAACTGTAATCATAAATGGTGATAATAATAATTCATCTTCTGTTATTTTAATTGTGTAAGTACTGTGAAGTGATGATTCATTTATTCCAATTTTTTCAACATAATCTGATAAATCAACAAATAACGCATCATCTTTAAATATTGAATATGCCATATCATCCATTATAAATATATCATAACTATTTCTATCAAAATCATCATAAAACATTATGTCACCATCCATATTAGTTTGAAATATTTCAGAATCAGGTCCAGTAAGATAAATGGTTCCTATGTATAATGAATTAATACTTGTCTCCTCTTTTATTTGAACACCTAGTGTGTTAAAGTCTCCTTTTACAAAATCACCAAGATAATTCACATTCACATCTTCATTTGCAGGAATAAATTTCATAATTATAAAAAATAAAATAAATGCTCCAACAACAGCTAATCCAATTAAAGCTAGTTTTCTGTTAACTTTTCTTTTCCCTTTTTTTATTTGATCTTCGGTTCTTATCTGCTGGCTTGTTAAATTACGATAAGCATCTGAAATAGCAGCAACATCAAGTTCTGGTTCATTTTTTGCTCTTTTTATTAACTTAAAATACTGATCTTCAATAGTTTTTCTGTCTGCATCTTCATGTAATTCAAGTATTGTTAGTAATTCTAATCTATTCATCTTTATTCTCCCTTGCCCTTCTATTATAGCGAAATATAATAATTTTTCAGTAAAAAGTTTTTCAATCATACACTTTTTTTTACACAATCAGTTATATTACACAAGTAAAATACTTACTTTATATAAAATACTTCATCCATATTAAACCACATCTCATTTTCTTTTGCTCCTTTGACAGGTTCTTGACATGGATCTGTTTCCTTCCACCACTTTTGTGTAATAGGATCATCGGCCATTTTTTTCATATCCCTTTCAAAATCATCACCAACATATTCAAAGTATGCAAATAAATAATCTACATGCTGGAATATTGAATAATTTGTAATATTACATTCTTTTATTTTCTTAACTACTTCAGGCCATGGGTTTGCATGTAGTTTCTTATAATATTCAAGTTTTTCTGGTTTTACTTTAATTATTTGTCCAAATCTTTTCATAGATAACCTCTCTATTTCTATTTTGTACCATTAAACGTTGTTATAGCATCAAACATTGCAACAATATTCTGTGGTGGTACATCTGGTAAAATATTATGCTCTTGAGTAAAAACAAATCCTCCCCCATTTGAAAATATATCCAACATTCTTAAAGTATGTTCTCTAACGGTTTGTTCTGAATTCCCATTTAAGATGGTTCTAGTATTACAACCGCCTCCCCAGAAAGTAATATCTTTACCAAATTCGTTCTTTAAAATCCGTGGGTCCATCTCAAATGCAGTTGTTTGTACTGGATTAATAATATCATATCCCGCTTCAATTAAGTCAGGTAGCAATCTATATATGGAACCACATGAGTGTAAAAATGTTTTCATATTACTTTTACTATGTACATAGTCACAAAGTTTTTTATGTCGGGGTTTAAAAAGTTTTCTGTATACATCTTTTGACATAAATGGTCCTGTTTCCATACCTAAGTCATCACCAAATCTTATAATATCTACAACATCTCCTAAATGATGGCAAACTTTTTCTAATAAATCTAAATGTATTTCTAAAAGTGCATCTAATAGTTTTTCTGTATTTTTTTGATTAATATATGTATCTACTAAAAAATTATCCATTCTTCTTAAAAATGTTCCCCACTCAAATAGATTACATCCACACACAAACATAATAGCCTTATCTGTTGTTTGTCGTAATTTTATTGCATTCTCACTTAAATCGAACCAAAAAGTTTTACTATTATATTTATCCCATGGGCTATGTGCAAAGGCTGACCACAAAACTCTATCCATACTTTTACTTAAATTAGAAAAATCTTTAGGATATCCTTGTTCATATGGAAAAACTATTTGATCAAAAAAGGTTGCACCTTCTGGCATTCTTGCAATTGCTTCTCCGTTTTTATATGCTATCCAAGACTTTAATTCTTCATTATATATTGGTCGAAACCAAGTAGGATAATATCCTTTACTTCCATCACTAAGTTTAATAGGATACCACTCAGTTTCATCTTCACAAAAAGTTCTTCCAATATCTAAAACATCAATAGAAAAACGGTTAATAATATTATCTTCAGGTATAGCGATTTGTTGTACAACATCATATATTCTAGTACTACCTGTTTTAATACCTAAATATTTTTTAAGATTATTATATGCAATTGCAGATATACCAGAACTAGGTGTTGAACCTAAATCCACTGGAACACTATTAGGTTGTTTATGATTAATGCTTGAAAGAACTCGTTCTCTTGATGTCATTTCAAATTGATTTAACATTTTTCATCTCCTAAGTAATACTTTCATACCTTAAGTAGTTGGAGTTTACTAGAATGTATAACTAATATAGGTATAATTATCAAGCTATCCTATTTTGATAAATGGTTACTATTGTTATCTATCTATTCTCTTCTAATTTTAAATCATTATATATTTTATTACAATGCCTTTATAATACACTTTTTTGCATAATCAGCTAATCTGTACTAAACTTAGCATTAGTATTAAAGGGAGCAAAAAATGAGAAAAGTATTGTTAATTGCCGATGAATTCCCCCCTGTTGGAGGTGCTGGTGTTCAGAGGACAATAAAGTTTGTTAAATATCTTAGAAAATATGGTTATGAACCAATCATTTTTACTAGAGGTGATAATCATATTGCACTTCGTGATGATACTATGGTCAAAGAAATTCCTAATAATGTAGTTGTAATAAGAACTAAACCTTATGATTTACTTTATCAAAACAAATTAATACATAAAGCTTTATATTATAAATTATTGATTCCAGATGGTCGTTGGTTGTGGCAACTTTTTTCTAGAAAAATACTTCTTGAAGTTATAAAAAAATATCAACCTGAATTAATTTATTCAACTTCATTTCCATATTCTGATCACTTACTAGCTAAATATGTAAAGAAAAAAATGCCGCACATTCCATGGGTAGCTGACTTTAGAGATGAATGGACTAATAACCCATATTTTCATTATAATATTATTAGGCGACTTATTGAAAAAAAACAAGAAAAAAATATTCTTAGTAAATGTGACTCATTAATTACCAATACGCCTTTTATGGGAGATAATTTTATTAAAAGTTATCCCTTTATTAAAGATAAAATGCATATTATTCCAAATGGATATGATCCTGATGATTATGCTAACCTAGTTAAATCTAAAGATAAGAATAAAAATATGATGATAACTTATACAGGGTCGTTATATGGTAATCGAAAACCTGATGCTTTTTTACAGGCTTTTGCAAACTGTATAGATACTTGTCCAAATATGCATGTAACTTTTGTAGGGCAAATTAATAGTGAACAAATTAAACCACTTATTGATGATTTAAAAATTAATAATAATGTGAGCTTTGTTTCATATCTACCACATAAAGATAGTATTAAAAAATTATATGAAAGCGATGTTTCATTACTTATTGAAGGAAAAGGAAACTTACCTTTTTATACTGGTAAAATATTTGAATACATGTACCTTAGCAACCCTATACTTGCCATTATTCCCTATAATGGAGCAGCTGCTCAATTAATTAGACAAACAAGATGTGGTGTAGTTTGTGACCTTAGTGATAATCAAGGAATAAAAGATGCTATTGTTTCCTTATATAAAAAGTGGGAGCAAGGAACATTATTAATGGATAGAAATATAAAAGAGATTGATAAATATCATAGAAGTCAATTAACAAAACAATTAGCCACAATTTTTGATGATATATTATGATAAACTATATATGTAAAGTACGGAGGAAATAAATGAAGATAATTGATGAAAAAGGAAGATTATTCAAACTAATAAATATTGTTGACTTGCTAGTTATTATAGCCATTATTCTTGTAATTGGTGGAGTGCTATTTGCTTTGTCTGATAGTGGAGCTATTAGCGTTGCCCCAAAAGAATATTATGTGGCAACTATTAAATGTGAACAAGTTACACAATCTGTAGCTGATAACTTAAATTTTGATGATCAAATTGTATATAACAACACCTTTGTTAATGGTCATGTATTATCACATGAAGTTGTTCCTGCAAAGATTGAAATGTTAAATAGTGATAATCAACTTATTTTAGTTGACCATCCTGAACTACTTGATATGACAGTTGATATTGTTATTGAAGTAGATCAGGGAGCTAAATTTGTTTTACTTGGGAAGTATCAAGTAAATATTGGTAAAGAACTAGTTGTTAAAACTGCTAGAGTTGAAGTTGAAGGTATAGTGACAGACTTACAGGTTTATCAAAAATAATGAAAATATTCAAGTACAGTATAATTTATAAAGTTTGGACAATTATTAGCCAGGCTTATAATCATTCTAACTATCATAAATTAGGATTGTTTTTTCATAATGCATTAATAAGTAGTGTAACGTCAAAAAAAGCAAATAAAGTATTAATGAAAAAAGATTCTAGTACTTTTGCAAGTATGACTTTAGCAATAATTTCATTTATTATTTTTCCACTTAGATGGTTATCAAAACAAGCTGATTTATCACTGAGTAAGAAGATGTTTGCTTCTTTTTCAAGAGAAGTAAATAACAACTTTATTTTCACTATTCTTTTAATATTAACTGCTTCTACTTTTGGAATTAATATGATGTATTTTATTAGAGGTGAACATAATGTCTGGTTAATGACCTCTTTTATTTTCTCAATTATTTTATTTATTGTGTATCAGAAAGTTGAAAAATATATTCCTTATTCAATAATCTCACGTTTACTCAAAGATTTATTTTATCAAGGTGAAGAATTATGAAAAAATCAGTACAAATTGTAATTGCATCTTTGTCACTAGTTATTGGTATAATTGGAGCTTTTTTTAATCCCATTGTCGCCATAGTAGGTATACTTTTATTATTAGCAATTATTATTTTCATTACTGATTATCAACGTGTAATTTATTTGTTATCTTTTTTCTTTATAATTGATTATGCAATTAGAAATTTTATTAACCTACCTTTACTTGCATCTGTCTGGGATGAAGTTTTTTTACTAGGTGCATTAGTATTATTTATAATTAAATATATTTTTGAAATAAAACAGAAAAAACATACATTGACTCCCATAGATATTCCTATGCTTTTATTTATAGTAGTCAACTTGTTTATACTTCTAGTTAACACAACTTACATCGAAGTGGGTTTAGAAGGTTTTAGAGCAGTTACTACAAACTTGTTATGGTTCTTCTTAGTATTTTCATTAATTAAAGATGACAAAGGAGCTAAAAAGGTATTACCTTTTATAATTAGCGCAACACTGCTAATTGCCCTATTTGGAATTTATCAATATATCACAGGTGTAGAAATGCCAGCTAGTTGGGTTGATTCAGCTGAACAAGGAGTTAGAACGCGAGCTTTTTCAGTAGTTCAAAGTCCTAATGTACTAGGTACAATTATGACTCTGGTTTCAATGATTTCACTTGGATTATTCTTTTATGAGAAAAAAGTTATTAATAAGATTTTCTATGCTGGAAGTTTTTTGATTATGGTTGCATGTTTAGTATTTACTTTATCAAGAGGAGCATGGATAGGTTTTGCATTGGCTATCTTAGTTTTTGTAATCATAAAAGATAAACGATTTATTTTACCCATTGCAGCCTTAGGAATAATTGTTATATTATTTGTTCCAGCAATTTCATCTAGAGTATTATATATGATCTCACCTGAATATTTATTTTCTAGTTTAACAGGTGGTCGTGCCATGAGATGGATTGATGGATTTGCAATTTTTCAAGAAAATTGGTTAGTTGGTGTTGGATTAGGTCACTTTGGTGGAGCTGTAGCCATGCATTATCCATATTATTTTCCAGAAGCATTCTATATGGATAACTACTTTTTAAAGGTTGCAGTCGAATCAGGTGTCCTTGGATTCTTATCCTTTTTCACATTGATTACTGTTACCTTAGGTAGTATATTTAAGCACACAAAACTTGCAAAAGGGACAAAAGAATATAATATTCTTTTAGGGATATTTTCAGGACTATTTGGTGTATCTATTCATTGTTTCTTTGAAAATATATTTGAAGTCCCTGGAATGATTGTTCTTTATTGGATGATTGTTGCCATTGCCATGGCAATGATTTATAAAAATAGGGAACAACTTCTTTAAGTTATTCCATTTTGTAATATTTCTAGTACTTTTGGATCTTTCTTTTTTAAGTTAATCGGTCTAAGTGATAAATCAGTCCACACATGACTAGTTTTACCTGTTGCAATAATCTCATCAGACCCTTCTTTTCGTACTTCATATTTAATGCTCATACGTACAGGTGTCAATTTATCTATAAAAGATGATATTAATAATACTTCATCATACAGTGCAGGTTTCTTATATTGGCATTCAAGGGATATAAGAGGTAACATTAAACCTCTCTTTTCACAATCTGAATATGAGATTCCTAAATTTTTTATAAATTCAGTTCTAGCCGCTTCATACCATATGGCATAATTTGAGTGATGTGCAATTCCCATTTGATCAGTTTCTGCATATCTTACAACAATTTTAGTATCCATTTATTTCTCCCAATTATGATAAACATTTTGTACATCATCTGAATCTTCTAATAAATCAATAAGTTTTTCCATAGGTTCAGTATACTTTTCTGATAATGTAACAGTATTTTGAGGAATTCTTAATAGTGATGCTTCAACAAACTCGTAATTTGCCTTTTCCAAAGCTTCTCTTACTGATGAAAAATCACTAATTTCTGTAGTTATATCATAAATTTCATCTTCCACTACCACATCTAATGCACCTGCTTCAAGTGCTTCCATTAATAAAGTATCCTCGTCAATAGTATCGCTTTTTTCAATTAATAATACTCCAAGATGATCAAACATAAATGCTACACATCCTGTGGTTCCAAGATTACCTCCAAATTTATCAAATGCATGACGTATGTCAGCTGCAGTTCTATTTCTATTATCAGTCATTATTTCCACAATACAAGCAACTCCACCTGGACCATATCCTTCATAAATAAATTCTTCATAGTCATCTTGGCTTCCTATACCAGCAGCTTTTGTAATACTTCTTTTTATATTGTCATTTGGCATATTATTTGCTTTAGCTTTAGCAATGACATCTCGTAGTTTTGAGTTGTTCTCAGGATCTGCTCCACCTTGTTTTACTGCAACAACAATTTCTCTACCTATTTTAGTAAATATTTTTCCTCGTTTAGCATCACTACGTTCTTTTTTATGTTTAATATTTGCCCATTTTGAATGACCTGACATATTTATAACTCCATTTCTCTATATACTTCTTCTATAATTTTAAATTCACAACGATTACTTGTCAAATCAATTATATCTTTTTCTATCTTACTTACCATGTCCGCTTTAACAGTTATATGAAATGTAACTTTTTCTAAAAACTGTGAATGATTTATTATAATATTATTTTCCTTAAGTTTACTTTGTATTTTCCCAACTAAATGATAATCACAAGATAAATCTACATTTAAACATCTTTTCATCTCTACAATTGTTACTTTTTCCAAAGCATTTACCGTAGCTTTTGAATAAGCTCTAGTTAGTCCTCCTACGCCTAGCTTTGTTCCTCCAAAATATCTTGTAACCACCACAAGAATATTTTCTAATTTATTATGGTTTAAAACAGCTAATATTGGTAAGCCTGCTGTTCCTTTTGGTTCTCCATCATCACTATATTTTTGATACATACTATTATCATTAATAATATAAACATAGGTATTATGAGATGCATCTTTATAAGTTTCTCTAATTTTATTAAGTTCTTCTGTAGCTTTTAAAACTGTTTCTACTTTTTTTATTGTTGCAATAAATTTTGATTTTTTAACAACAATCTCACCAATCGATTCATTCTTTACTGTTATATATTCTCGTAACATTTATACTCCAGTAGAACCAAATCCACCACCACGATTTTTCCCGATTTTATTTACATCTTCTACAACAACAAATTTAATTTGTGGAACTCTTCCCAATACTAATTGAGCAATTCTCTCACCTCTTTTGATTTCATAAGTACCACTCTTATTTTTACTTGAAGTTATTGAATAATGGCTATCTTGATCTGATGGATCTGAAGTGTTTGTTAAAATAATACCAACTTCATCACGGTAACCACTGTCTATTGTTCCAGGTGAATTTGATAAGCGAAGTGGTGTTTTATATGACAATCCACTTCTTGGTCGTACTTGTATCTCGTAACCTTCAGGTATAGCAACTTTAAATCCAGTAGGAATTATTACAGTTTCCCTTGGTAAAATCAATACATCTTCTGCAGCCCTTATATCCATACCTGCATCAAATATATTTGCGTATTCAGGAATTTTAACTCCTTCTCTAACTATTTCAATATATACTGTTACTTTTTCCATAAGAACTCCTAAAAAAATAACGCCATAGGCGCTATTTGTTATCGTTGTGGGTTTCTCGCCTGCCCTAGTTCAGTTTCGCTTCTTACTAATTGCATTTTTAAGTTTGATTTCTCTTCTGTTAGTTTCTCAATTTTATTTTCAAGGTTGCTTATTTTCTGATTAAATTCACGTAATTGTTTTTCTAGTGCTAATGTTTTTCCTTTTAAGTTTGTTGCTCTATCACGTTCTTTAAAATAATCATCAGCAACATTAGTAGCTCCAAGAACAGCTACCATAAGTGTACTTAATTTACTATCTCCAAGTTCTTCTACTTGTCTGAGTTTCTTATCCACATAAAGTCCAACCTTTTGGATATATTCATCTGGCTCAGTACCCATTATTAAATATTGCTTACCTAATATTGTTACACGAACTTTATTCATTTAATCACTCCAAATCTATTCCTAATACTATTATATAGAAAAAACCTTGGTAATACAATAAATGCTCTTTTACTTTTAGACAAAAAAAAGACCCTTAAGTTTCCTTAAGAGCCTTAAATCTTTATTTGTTTTTAAGCGAATGAAGTAGGTGTAGCAATTGCTCCAAATTCTTTTTTAGATTCTGCTAATTTAGTAGTTAATTCTAACATCTTAGCTCCAAATTCTTTAGGAACATCAACATTATCAAATACTTTATTCATTCTATCCATTTTTTCAATGTATTTATCAATTCTAATTGAGAATTGATCAACATAATCAGCTTCAGGATAATCAAACTGTAAGCTATCTTTGAATAGTACTTTTAAATC
>JAUUZV010000157.1 GCA_030592085.1 Clostridia bacterium
ACAGAAAATGGAAAATTTATATTATATAATGTATTTACCAGCTTAATGAAGATTTGTGTTAAGGTGAATTAGGGAAAATAGCAATGTTAGGGATAATTTCAAATAGTTATAAAGGATTAACATGCAAAAATTAGCGGAATTCTATAAACAGAATTTAAAGGGAAAGTTACTTTATGCAGTACATATTTATGTGTTGCTTCTTTGTATTGGCCTTTCAATATTTTTAAAAATAACTAGTAATATCCCATATTTCTTAATTATACTATTTATACTGTGTTTTTTTCTGGTAGGTATTTTTGTTGGATTAATTCATTTCCTAACAAAAGAAAAATTAAAGAAAATATATAGATTCATAAATATAAAAGTTACATTAGTAATTATACTTATAGTATCTACTATAATATTCTATTGGTTTAATGAACGATTTTTACTTCATATATTTGCTGTCATAATTATTTATGTTGGATTTTGTCTAGTAGTTTTTAATTATCAAGAAAGTCATGTAATGATTTTTATGTGGTATGGATTTATTCCAATAATAATTAACATGTTTCTATTCTTTTATATAATAAAAGAACCAACATATAATGTTCTAGCAATTACACTAAACCTTACTTATTTATATACTTTTCTTCTTCTACTAAACAATTACAGATTATATAAAAGTGTTTTTGCAAGCAAAAAAATCAATCTTAAAGAAAAACGAAATTTCAAGATAATTAATAAATCAATGATTTCAATAGCATTCATATTTTTGCTTATTTTATTAAATGCATATAGAATCGCTAAATTTTTTAATTTTGGGTTGCTAATTATTCTACAAAAATTAGGTGAGTTCATGAGGCGAACTAATGAGCCAACCTCATTACCAGGAAACACTACACTTGAAATTATGGAAAGTACTTATGTAACATCAGATTTCTTAATTCTAATTGTAAAAATATTTTACGTCATAATAATTATTGTTGGAATTATTGGTTTTATAATATTTGTAATAA
Source organism: Clostridia bacterium (assembly GCA_030592085.1). GTDB lineage: Bacteria > Bacillota > Clostridia > DUPQ01 > DUPQ01 > JAFGUQ01. The sequence goes on from JAUUZV010000157.1 coordinate 999, forward strand.
AAAGTTTTGGCCAACTTATCTCATTTATTCAAAAATTAAAAAATAAACAATTTTTATTCATGGGTGGAGACTCTTCTGATGAATATATTGAGACAACAAAAATTGAGCGAATGCTTTTTAATAAAAAACCAAAAAAGAGAAAAAAATTGTATAATATGGGAACTCTTTTAAAAATTAAAGAAGCAGATGAAAAGATCAGATACTATTATGGTTATTTACTTGAGCAACTGTATTTAAGTGGAGCTCCAATTAAAGATAGTTATACAGTTGATGAAATATATGAATTAGTAGCTAGAAAAAGTTGTGATTTGCCTTTCACAGAATTATTTGATTTATTGACAAAAAACTACTCTTTTGCAAGATATTCAAAAAAACAATCACCTTATAGCTTGAATGATAAATTTATAATCGAGAAATATCATAAACAATTAATGGAATATTTTAATGCAATTGATTGGAAGTTACCATAAAGATAACATAACCTTTTAAGGTGATATTATCCCTTCTCTTGACAATTCATTGACGGGTATATAGTTATTAGATATACTATGACTAATTCAATGAAGAGAGACAAGTAATTGTACTTAATTGATTTAGAGAAGCAGTGGTTGGTGAAAACTGTAACAAGCAAAGTACTATGAATCTGCTTTCCGAGAATACTGGATAAACCAGTCCGTGCAAACGGTTATCATGTAAACTGAGATGCTATGTTACTAAATAATAGTATATAGCTAAAATTGGGTGGTACCACGGCTATATCCGTCCCATATGGGCGGTTTTTTTATATATTTTTTTGGAGGATATAAAATATGTTGGACATTAATCTAATAAGAAACAATAAAGAACAAGTAAAACTTGCTCTAGGAAAAAGAAATTATGAAGTGGATTTTTCAATAGTAATTACATTAGATGATAAAAGAAAAGCATTGATTTTTGAATCAGAGCAACTTAAAGCTGAAAAGAATAAAGTCTCAGCATTGATTCCTCAAAAGAAAAAAGCAGGGGAAGATATCACGGATTTATTAAAAGATATGAAAGAAATATCAAATAAAACTAAAGAAATAGAAAGCGAACTAAATGAAGTAAAAAGAAAAATTCAAGCTTTTTTAGAAGTACTACCTAATATACCTGCAGATGATGTACATGCAGGAACAGCTGCTGATAATGTAGTTGTTAAAGTATATGGTGAGAAACCTGTATTTGATTATGAACCTAGCGATCATGTTACTCTTTGTGAAAAACTAAATTTAATTGATTATAAAAGAGGAGTGAAAATCGGAGGAAATGGATTTTGGGTGTATAAAGGTGAGGGCGCTCAACTTGAATGGGCGCTACTAAATTACTTTATAAGTGAACATCTAAAAGATGGTTATGAGTTTTTACTACCGCCACATATTTTGAATTATGAATGTGGGTATACAGCAGGACAATTTCCAAAATTTCAAGATGATGTATTTACACTTAATAATGATGAAGAGAAAAAACAAACACAATTTATACTACCAACTGCTGAAACAGCGTTAGTAAATTATCATAGAGATGAAATATTACCAGAAGATGAACTTCCAAAGAAATATTTTGCATATAGCCCTTGTTATCGTAAAGAAGCGGGAAGTTATAGAGCAGAAGAAAGAGGAATGATTAGAGGGCATCAATTTAATAAAATCGAAATGTTTCAATATACAACACCTGAAAATTCAGATGAAGCTCTTGATGAATTAGTTGGTAAAGCTGTAGCTTTAATGGAAGGATTAGGTCTTCATTTTAGATTATCAAAATTAGCTGCTGGTGATGTTTCACATTCTATGGCTAAAACTTTAGATATTGAAGTATGGATACCTAGTATGGGTATTTATAAGGAAGTAAGTTCTGCATCAAATGCTAAAGATTATCAGGCAAGAAGAGGTAGCATTAAATACAAGAATGCAACTACAGGAAAGAATGAATTCTTGCATACACTAAACGCTTCTGGATTAGCAACTAGTAGAATACTACCAGCTCTAGTAGAGCAATTACAAAATAAAGATGGATCATTTAACGTACCTAAAGTATTACAACAATGGATAGGAAAGGAAATTATAAGATAATGAGTAAAAACAAACAAAGTAAAGAACATAGAGTAGTAGTAGACTTTAAACAGATGATGGCTGAAAATCAACAATTATACAAAGATGATGTAGCTTTTCTAAAAAGTCTTGGGAAAAATCAGTACGAAGAGGTTACATATGATGCTTATGTATCTCAAGTAAATGCTGTTGGCACAGCTTTGATTGAGAGAGGATATGAAGATGCGTTTATTGGTGTAATTGGTCCAAACTCCTATGAATGGTGTGTTGCTTATATGGCAGCTTTTAATGGAAATAATGTTGTTGTTCCAATTGATAAAGAATTAAATGAAGATGAAATCGAATATATTGTCAATGAAGCATCTGTGAAAGTATTATTTTATGATAGTAAGCAACAAGAAAAAATTAATGCTATTAAAAAAAGAAATACTTCAATAGATACATATATTTGCCTTAATGATGATAGTGATATTAAACTATCAAAAATTATTGCTCAAGGTGAAAAGCTAATTAAAAAAGGTAATACAAAATATAAAGATATTATTATTGATCCAGAAGAATTAAGTGTATTATTATTTACTTCTGGTACAACTGGAACTGCTAAAGGTGTTATGTTAAATCATAGAAATCTTGCAATGGAGATGCACGGTATTTCTAGGATTATTGGGATTGATAATGATTCAAGATCATTTTCTGTTTTACCACTTCATCATACTTTTGAAAGCACTTGTGGTTTTCTATCAATGATGTATTGTGGTGGAACCATGGGATTCTGTGAAGGTTTACGTCAGTTTGCAGATAATGTTGTAAAGATTAAACCTACAATCATGTTAGTTGTACCGTTAATTCTTGAAGGATTACATACTAAGATATTTAAAGCGGCAAATGCAAAAACTGTTACTAAAATCGCTTTTAAAATCTTATTATTTATAGCTCCTGTTTTAAGTTTTTCCACAAGAAAAAAATTATTCTCATCTGTTCATGATAGTTTAGGAGGAGAATTAAAATACTTTATAACAGGTGCTTCAGCCATAAGTGTGAAAGTATCCAGAGATTTAGATAAAATGGGAATTAAAGTATTACAAGGGTATGGACTAACAGAAACAGCTCCAATTGCTCTTGGTAATTCAGAATTTAATTACAAGCATGGTGCCTTAGGAGTACCTTTCCCAGGTGTAAAAATTAAACTTAATGATTTAGATGAAAATGGCATTGGCGAAATCATGATTAAAGGTAATAATGTAATGATGGGATATTACAATAATGAAGTAGCAACAAATGAAGCTATAAAAGATGGTTGGTTTTATTCAGGTGATTTAGCTAAAGTTGATAAAGATGGATTTTATTTTATGACTGGTAGAAAGAAAAACTTAATTATTACAAAAACAGGTGAAAATGTTTTTCCAGAAGAGTTAGAAGCAGTATTAAATGAAAATCAATTTATATTTGAGTCCATGGTATCTGGAACAGAACAAGATGTAACTAAAGAAGATTTTATTCAAGCTCATATTGTTCCTAATATTGAAAAAATAAAAGAAGCATTTGGAAAATTACCATCTAAGGATGAAATTAAAAAGTTTATTGAAGATGAAATAAAAATCATCAATAAAAAGTTACCAACATTTAAGAAAATTAAAAAAATTATAATTCGTGATGAAGAGTTTGAAAAAACCACAACAAAAAAAATAAAACGTCACAAAAATAAGTAAATATATATAGTAACTAGTTTAATAACCTGCATTCATTTTTATGAGTGCAGGTTATTTTATTGACAATGTACATTGATTTGTATATATTCTTATATAACTTACACTTGGAGGAAAATAAATGACCACATACTTTAGTGAAACAACAAATTATTATAAAGGAAATGATCCAGAACAATTACTTAATAAATATGGGTCCCCATTATATGTATATAGTGAAGAGATTTTTAGAAAACGTTGCCAAGAAACGGTTAAATTAGTACCCTATGAAAATTTTAAAGTTACTTACTCTATAAAAGCAAATTCTAATCTTAGTTTATTAAAAATTGCTAGAGAAGAAGGATTACATGCTGACGCAATGTCACCTGGTGAAATTTTTGTTTTAAAAGAAGCTGGCTTTAGAAGTGATGAAATTTTCTACATAAGTAATAACGTTTCTAATGAAGAAATGTTATATGCAATAAATCGAAATATTGTTGTAAGTGTAGATTCACTATCACAACTTGAAATTTATGGGAAAATTGCACCTGGCAAAAAAGTTTGTGTAAGATTAAATCCAGGGGTTGGTGCAGGTCATCATGAAAAAGTAGTAACTGCTGGCAAGAAAACTAAATTTGGTATTAACTTAGATAAAATTGATAGAATTAAGTCAATTGCTAAAAAATATAATCTAACAATTTGTGGAATCAATCAGCATATTGGTTCATTGTTTATGAGTGGAGAAAATTATACGGAAAGTGTAGAGAATGTACTTGTACAAGCTAAGAAGTTTGACAATCTTGAATTTGTAGATTTTGGTGGTGGATTTGGAATTCCTTATAAAAAACAAGAAGGACAGCCAAGATTAGAATTACAACAGTTTGGTCAGAATTTAGGCAAGATTTTCACAAAATTTTCAAAAGATTATGGCAAGAATATTATGTTTAGGATTGAACCTGGTAGATATATTGTGGCCGAGTCAGGTATACTACTTGGGAAAGTTTATACGAAGAAAAGTAATTATGAAAAATTATATATCGGTACTGATTTAGGTTTTAATGTACTACTTAGACCTGCTATGTATGATTCACATCATGAAGTAGAGATATATAGAAATAGTGAATTAATTAAAGATAGTAAAACTGAAAATGTATCAATAGTAGGTAATATCTGTGAAACAGGAGATATCTTAGCAAATGATAGGGACCTTCCAATAATTAATGAGGGAGATGTTATTGGAGCAATGGATGCAGGAGCATATGGTTATTCCATGTGTTCAAATTATAATAATCGTTTGAGACCTGCTGAAGT
>JAUUZV010000132.1 GCA_030592085.1 Clostridia bacterium
AAACATTACTTTCAATATTATTAAGTAATGTCCTTCCACTTAGAAAATCTTTTTGACTAATAAGAAAATAATCTCTTAATAAAAATGACCAAGATTTCATCCCTGGATAACAAAGATAGGCATCAGTTTGTGGTATATTCATAAAATCATAGCGATTATAAGCTAAAGAATCACCTGTAATTACAACTGATTTCTTATTTGATAGTATGTATGAATAGTCTTTCTTATTGACAATACTCATCTTCTACTTTCTTAAAAGCTCCAATAATCTGATTTATTTCTTTTTCTGTCCAACTTTCATATATATGTAGGTTAAAGCAGCTTTTACATGTATCAGCAACATTCTTACATACTAGGTTAGAAGGATCATCTTTTCCATATTGAGGGGCTGTCCAAGGAAAACCCTTAGTTCCATAAGCTTTTTTATTAATATACCAGTCCATTAAATGAGGTTGTGCAAATGAATAGTCAACTAATAATTGAACACCTTCTGCAATAACTGCTTGCAAAAACTCATTCTTTGAAACTGATAATTTACTGTCATCTACTACTAATCTTAGAAACCAGTATGATGGATTAGCACCATCAATAAGTGTTGGAATACTTATTGTTTGTAATTTTTCTAATTGACTGGCTAAGTATTTTACTAATTCTCTTCTCTTTTTTACAAGACCTGGCAATTTTTTTAATTGTTCTATTCCAATGGTTGCGCTTAATTCATCCATATTAAAGTTAAGTGAAGCTACAACATTTGTACTTCCATCTTTTAGACCAAATGGTTTCCCTCTATCTGCATATTGTCTTACTTTAAAATAAGTGTCTTCATTTGCTGTATAAACTACACCGCCTTGACCACCTGTATTAAAGTGTTTTCCAAACATTGTAGAAAAACTAGCTACATGACCAAAAGTTCCTACTAACTGACCATTTAACTCACATAAGTGAGCTTGAGCACAATCTTCTACAACTAATAAATCATATTTTTTAGCAATTGCCATTATTGCTGGCATATCACATGGTTCTCCAGTTATATGCGCTACAATTATAGCTTTGGTTTTATCTGTGATTTTTTCTTCAATATTTAAAGGGTCCATATTATATGTGCCTTTAGCACTATCGATAACAACTGGAATACAGTTATTTAAAACTATGGGCATTATTCCACCAGGATCTGTAATCGCACTAACAATTACTTCTGAAAATGGTTCTAGTTCTAAAGCTCTAAGTGCAACATATACAGCATTAGTTCCTGAGTTAACCCCATCTGCATATCCACCGCCCATTAATTTAACAAAATCATTACAAAATTGTTCTTCTTTTTCACCATTATATCCAAATGCTTGTCCAGAATTTATTGCCTCATCAAATAGTTTATTAACAGCATTTTTTTCTTCTATACCAATATTATATCTATTTTTAAGACCCTTTTCTATAAATGGTTTCCCACCATTAATGGCTAATGTATTTTTCATAATGTTCCTCCAATAAGTTATTAGTAATATTATATAAATTTTTTAATAAAAAGAAAATGGCAATTTGCCATTTATCTTAACATATATCACAATTCTTTAATTTGAATATTCTTTTTGCTCTTAATACTTTTATTTGCAGCAATTCCAATCATAGCAGAGTCAATGCCAGCTTGAAGTGATGCCATATGACCAAGTGGATCTTTAACATCTTTTTCAAAAAGCATTTTTAATAATAATTGATCTCCTCCACCATGTTCTCCAGTTGATTTATTTATAATCTTTTCAATGTGATTTCCTTTTATATCATAAACATGAATTATGTATGTTTTATCGTCTTTATGCTCACCTGTATGATATTCAGCAATTTCTATTCGTCCTTTTGTTCCTAAAATTGATGCTTTAAAACCTTCATAAGGATTATATGCTGTTAATGAGTATGTTAATGTTGTATTGTTTTCATAAAGTACTCTCACTGACATAGTGTCATATATATCAATAGATTTATCAAAAACACAACCATCTCTATGATAACCGTCTTCTACTTCAGCATCAAAATAAAATTGTTTATAATAATCTTGTTCTATATAGTTAACAAAAAACTCACATTCTTTATTATGTGAACAAGTGGAGCATCGCTCTCCTCTTATATTTCCATTTTCACCATAGAATTCAAGTGAACCATAAGCGGAAACTGATAATGGTCGTTTATCTAACCACCAATTAATCAAATCAAAATGATGTGTTGATTTATGTACAAGTAAACCACCTGATTTATTCATGTATCTGTGCCATCTTCTATAATAATCTGCACCATGGCTTCTATCTAAAAGATATTCAAAATCTACATGATGTATTTCACCAATTATTTTGCTATTTAATAATTGTTTAATTGCAGTAACATATGGTGTAAATCTATAATTAAATGTAATTGTAATATCATTTATAGACTTTTGATAAGCTTTTTTAATTGCAGTAGCTTTTTCTTCATCAGTTGCCAATGGTTTTTCTACAATAACATCACAATTATATTGTAATACTTTAATTATAAATTCGTGATGATATGCATCTACTGTTGTAACTATTGCACAGTCAGGCTGACATTCATTCATCATTAAGTCAAAATCAGTATACATAGGAATAAAAGTACCTAATTGTTTATTAATATATTTCATTCTAGTTTTATTAATATCAAACAAACCAACTATTTTTGTATACTCGTTAAAATTATTAACCATATTTTTCGCATAGGTATTAAATCCTCTGCCGCTAGCTCCAACTAATACATACTTTTTCATTTAACTATAAAAACCTTATCCCCTTCAGTTAGTCCACTAATAATCTGAGTATATCCATTTGAACTTAAACCTGTTATTATTTCTTTAATAATTGTTCTATTATTTTCAACAAGATACACATACTTTTTATCATCAACATCAGAATAAATAGCTATTGAATCAAGCAATAATATATCATCTAATTGTTTTTCAATATATATTGCTGTCATATTCTGTTGAAAGTATATATCATCAGGTGCATCTTTGAAAAGAATATCAATATGATTCATTTCAAATTCTTCTCCATACTGAAGAATAAAAGTATTAATATCTCTAAAAACAATGCCATCATACATTTTATTTATTACTTTAATTTTTATATCATCATCAATCATTAGTTCCATAAATATATAATCTAAGCTAGATATTACATTAGGTGCAGCTAAACCAAAAGCAATTATAGCTTCATCAATCTCTTTTTCTGTGGAAACTCTAAGTACTCCCCTGTCTTTTTGACATAATGAAGCTATACTTCCAATGCTGTAATCACCAACTGATTTAAAAATTTCAATTACTTCGCCTTCTTCATGTGAATATATAAAACTATTAGTATACAATTCCTTGTAATCATCAAGTTGATATTGTGCACTAAGCGCCATTAAATTAAATAACTCTAGTTGATATTGATCAATTAGTTTATCTTCAAATTGTTCTTTAGCATTTTCATAACGTAATAAAGCCTGCTCTGCATATATTTCTTGATAAAATACATATTCAGCAAATTTTTCACTATTTGCTTTTGCAATTAATTGACCTTTTTCCACATGATCATTAACTCTAATAAATAACTCGGTAATTACAGAATTAATTTTACAATCAATTGTAAACGTAGCATCTTCATCAGGTATAAATATTCCATATTTACGGCGCTCTACAACTAAATCACCCACAAATGGTGAGATTGTATGAAGTTCATATTCACTGTTAGATAATAATTCAGTTTGATATATTATTTCTTTTTTAGGTAAATAAAGATCACAAGATGATAATAGTATTGTTACTATCATTAATAAAACAATCAATTTTAATAATCGTTTTTTACTCATTAATCTTCTCCTAATTTTATTGCTTGATCCATACGCAATTTATTAATAATACTCTTAATTATAAATACACCTGCTGTTATCATTACTATTAACATACCATAAATACTAATATAATCTATTGGGTCTTTTTCCATAATAAAATCAAGCATCATCATATTTTCTTCATTAATGAATGAATATATTGGAATAAAAATATTACTAGCAAGACTACCTATAGGGATTGCTGCAACTATTGCTATGAAAAATACCCATGCCTGCTCTCCTAAAATAATAATTATCAATTCTCTTTTTGATATTCCTAATGAACGTAAAATACCAAATTGTAATTCTCGTTTTTTAATTGAAATAGACCAAAAGATTATAAACCCAATTGCACATATGATTAAACTTATTATGAAGTTTAATGTTAATGTGCTATTCATAGTATAAGTTGATACTTCCTTTTTCATACTTTCAATTTCATAATCGGTGAAATGAGAATCAAGTACTCCTAAATTATTATCAATCATATATCTAATTACTTCACTATCTTTTACGTCTTCATTTTTCTTTACAATAAATTCTAAATCATTTTCACCTGTATATGAGACTAAGAAATTATAATCAATTACACAAAGTCCCATTACATTATCAGAATCTTTTATATACTCATCAAGAACTTTGTTATAACTAGAATTACTTGTGTAGCCAGGCCAATAGTCTACAATTTCTAAAACTAATAAATCAATTGGGCGTTCATTATCTTTTAAATATATACGATAAGTATCTCCAAGTTCTAAGTTTTTTTCTTCAGCAATATTTCTAGATATAATCATTCCATTACGGTAAGTAATCAATAAACTTAAATAATAATTCAATGGGTGTTCATTAACGTTTTCCCTATACCAAACTGCTTGTGAGTATTCTTCAGGATTGACTCCTAAAATTTGTAGATCTATATTTTCAGGATTCTCTACTAATTTTGTATCTGTTGCTGTACTACTACTATAAAAATACCTAGGAAAATCCTTTTCAACTGGTAAATTAGAAATCCCTTGAGATTGTAATAATGGTGTAACAACAGTAAAATTTTCATAATCATTTAAACCTTCAAATAATCGTCGTTGATTTTGTAAAATCCCTAATGTCATAACTTTTTCATACACTTTTAAATAATAATATTCTCCATTATATGGTGGTCTAATACCTGTATCTTGGAAAATCGAAATAGCTAACATATCTGAAATTCGTTCTTCAGTTGGTCGAACAATATAGTCAATTGGTTTAAATATTATATCACTTTGATTATGATGTTTAATTTCGTCAATTAAATTTGCATTTATTGAGCGTGCACTATTTGCATTAAATATTCCAATACAAACAGCAAACATTAAAAAGATCATAACAGTTTGTCTAATTTTATCACCACGCTCAGCAAATATTAGCGAACTATATAAAGTAACCTTTTTGCTTCTTTTACCTACAAAACTAAATAATTTCATCATAAATGGATAAATTCTAGCAAATAACATACAACTTCCTAACATGAAAAATGATGCAGAAATAAATATTGGATAATAAGAAGCTTGTTCTGATGTAAGTGTAATGAGTGTTCTAAAGCTCTGATAATTAATAATTGAATATATTGATATTGCTAATAATATAACATCAATATACATTTTTTCCCAAAATGGTTTATGTTTAATTATTAATTCATCGGCTTTAAGTTGAATAATATCATATTTAGAATATCTAATAACTGGGATTAACATTGAAATATTAAAAAATCCCATAGCTATAAAAGCATATAAAAATACTTTCCATGTAACTTTAATCACAATATCATCTCTTGATATAAATTCTAAAAAACCATTTGATGCACCTAGGAGTTTACAAATAAATATTGCAAGCAAAATACCTAGGAAGTACGATACCACTGAGATAATAAAACTATTATATAAGTAAATTTTTATAATATGTTTCCTGGTTGCTCCTCTACTTTTCATAGTAGCAATTTCATTTTTTTCATTATTAATTAATAGATTAGTTATCATAGAAATATATAAAGCAATCATGAATATTATTGGAATAATAAGCATAACAACTATTAATGATGTATTTTTAACATTATCTTCAAATTTTGCAATTAAATGATTAAAATTATTTTGGTGACTTAGATACCCATAATTTTCAGTTATCCATTGTTCATTTTCAGCCAATCCTTTTGCAGTTTTAGGTACATCATATAATTGAAAAGTATAAAAATCATAAATATAAAACCAAGAAACTACTCCTATTTTAAAATTCTCACTACTTTCAAAATATGATTTTAATATATTAATGTCAGCGTATACTTGCTGGTTATTTAAGTTTAAATAACCACTGGTAGTATCATTATCAAAAACAATACCTACTATCTTAAATGTTCCTCCCTTGGATATTTCATCATCTAGTAAGTAGGTATCATAGATTCCATTTAAAATAAAATCATTTTGTCTCATAAATGCATCTGTAGCAACCACCTCTAAATATTCATCATTTGCTTGATACATTCGACCTTGTGAAATTTCTACCATGTCAGTAAAATTTTCAATTGCTGATATATAAACATCAGCAAAACCTGAAGGTATTTGAAATACATCTTTGCTGATTATTGTGATTTCGTTAGTGTTTTCTGTGTTTTTAGCTTTATATTTAACAGATGAAATTTCATTATAATTAGTAATTATTTCTGCATGGATTTTCTTACTTAATGAATTTTTAATCTGCTCATCATAAAGTTGATAAATAGATAGTTGTTCTTCATTTACATATTCAAAATTGGCTTCAAATTGATAAGTCATACCGATTTCATCACCATAAGTGATCATATCTTCAAATTCATTTGAAATACTATTATTTATTACTGAATATGAGTACATAGGAATAGCGCCTGCAACAGCAATTGCTAAAGTACAACAGATTAATAAACTGACACTAATCCATCGATTATATAAAATTTTCCTTATTACAATTTTTAGCATTCAAATTAATGTAATTATTAATTAGAGTTAACAATTACCTCGTCCCCTTCTTGAAGACCTAGCAAAATCTCAACCCAACCTCCAAGTTCTTTTCCCTTAGATATTTCTCGTTCAGTCATGACACCGTTATCAAGTACATATACAAATTCTCTACCAGCGGCCTCATGTAACCAACCCTATTTTATTGCAATTGCTTGATTCACCTGGTCTAAAATAATTTCAACTTTAAATAATTGTCCAATA
>JAUUZV010000137.1 GCA_030592085.1 Clostridia bacterium
AATATTATTAAATGCTAAAACCACCCAAATTATCAATATTATCTCAAATGTTATAACAATTGGTTTTAATAAATATAGACTTCATCAAATACTTAACAGAGAAAGTAAATTTGTTAAGGATTCCTTAGATACATTGAGAAATCCAATTTGTGTATTTGATAATGAAGGAATTATTCTTAGAATTAATAATAGCTTTTCTAGATTAACTGGTTTACTTGAACAAGATTCAATTGGATTTAGAATATTTGATATATTACCATTAAACAAACATAATGCAATTGAAGACTATTTATATTACTCAGATAAAGATGGAAATGTAGATAAAAATTATAATACAACAAAATTCAAGTATGCTACATATATAAAAAAGGATGGTTCAATTAAATTACTGAAAAAATATTTTAATAATCTAGTTGAAAATAATATTATATTACATATGCTTGTTTTAGAAGATATAACTGAAGAAATTAAAAAAAATAGTGAGTATGAATTTTTAGGTTTACATGATGCTTTAACAGGATTATATAACAGAAATTATTACCAAGAGTTATTAAAAAAATTAAGAGAACAAAATCGCTATCCTATTTCAGTAATTGTTGGAGATATAAATGGGTTAAAAATAATGAATGACATTTTTGGCCATGATTATGGAGATCGAATTATAATTGATATTTCAAATATACTTAAACAACATTGTTCACATGGGGATATCATAAGAGTTGGCGGAGATGAATTTTATGTTTTTCTTGAAAATATTAATGAAAAACAAGCTAAGCAGATTATTACAAAAATAACAGAAAGCTGCTATGCTATGTTTGAAAATTATCATTTTGTTGGTATATCTCTTGGAAGTTATACATTAAATAGTAGTAATGAATATTTTGATACTGCCATAAGAAAAGCTGAAGCTGAAATGTATTATAATAAGTCTATTGACCAAGATAATATTAAAAAAGAATCGTTAAAGAAATTCAAACAAATGTATGAAGAAAAATGTAAATTAGGTATTTCTCATATTACCAGATTAACAAAATTGGCTAAGGAGTTTGGAAAATTTTTAAAACTGAGAAAAAGTGAAATTGAAGATGTTATTAATGCTTGTGAAATACATGATATTGGAAAAGTATCTATTAATAAAAAAATCATTAATAAATCTACACCTTATACACTTAATGAAAAGGAAATTATGATGACACATTGTAGTACTGGATATAAAATAGCAACATTATCATATGAAACATCACATTTAGCTAGAATTATTTTAAGTCATCATGAATACTGGAATGGTTCAGGTTATCCTCAAGGTCTTATTGGTGATCAGATACCATATCTAGCAAGAATAGTTTCAATAATTGATTATTATGATAAAACTAAATATGGTAAGAACAATATAAAACCAATTACAGATTTAAATAAGGTTTTAGAGAAAATGGAACGAGAAAAAGGGAAAATGCTTGATCCATCATTATTAAACTCGTTTATTAATTTTATAAGAAATAGCAAAAAGGTATATTAATGATTATTAAAAATGGTAAGTTATTTATAAAGAATAAATTTGAAGATGATCATCATCTTGTTACAAAGAAACAAATAATTAAGAATATTACAATCAAAGATGTAAAAGATAATATAAAAATTGATGCTAGTGGATGTTATGTAGTACCAGGTTTTATTGATATTCATACTCATGGATTGGGTGGATATGATGTTAATCAAGTTAATAAAGATGACATGGAAAAATTAGCCAATATATATATTAAAGAAGGTACTACTTCAGTATTACCATCCACAGTCTCTCAACCAATGGAAAAAACATATAAATGATTAAAATATTGCAATGCTTCTTACTGCCATCCAGTTTTTGTTGGTGTTCATTTAGAAGCGCCATATTTACATAAGGATAGATTAGGTGCACAAAATAGTAATTATATAGAAACTCCAACAATTAGTAATTTTAAAAGAAATTTTGAACAATATATATCATGTATAAAAATAATTTCAATGGCTCCTGAATTAGATAAAGATTTTGAATTATCTAATTTTTTAAATGAACAACAAATTATTTTATCTTTTGGTCATACAAATAGTAATGCTTTGCAGGGAAGAGAAGCTTTTTCTCATGGATATAAACTTGCGACTCATCTTATGAATGCTATGCCACCTATTCATCATAGAGATGTTTCTATAACTGGTATGGCACTATTAGATGAAAGAGTTGGTGTTGAAATTATAACTGATTTATTACATGTAAGTAGTGAAATGATTAAAATTATTATTAAATGTAAATTATTAGATAATATTTATATAATAAGCGATTCAATGAGTGCTGCTCATTTAGGTGATGGAGAATATGAATTAAGTAATCAAAAAGTTATAGTAAAGAACAATTGTGCTAGAACTTTAAAAGGAAATTTAGCAGGTAGTTTAATAACAATGTTAGATGGTGTTAAAAACATGGTGTCAATTGGGATTAAATTAGAACACGCAATTCAATTTGCGACTTATAATCAAGCCAAACTTCTTGGGTTAGAAAATAATATTGGAATACTTAAAGAAGGGAATATGGCTAATATTTTAGTTCTTACAAAAGAATTAGAAATTAAACATGTAATATTTCGAGGTGAACTAATTACCTAACGGATTCTATTTTTTTCGTGTTTTGATATAACCTCATAAAGACAACTAAAAGAAACTTCAATAACAAATTTACATCCATTTTTTTCATCACGATAATTATCTTTTAATATTTTACAATTAATTGATCCCATTTTAGATTCATACAAATCAAAGTATTCATTTACAATTTCTTTAATAAGAGTACTTTCATGTGCTTTTTCTTTTACAAATAAGTAACCAAGAACCATTAAACCACCTGTTAAAGCACCACAAGTATCTTCAATACACATACCACCACCAAATGCTGAAGATAACCTTATTGTTGTAGAGGGAAGTGACATGGAATAATATTCATTAGCAACATATAAAATTGTTTCTGCACAATTTAAATCAAGTTCTTCAACAACCCCAGATTTATATAATTCAAGTAACATAATACACACCTAATTTCTTTTTTTTTAGTATATCAGAATAATAATGAAAAATTAAGTTAAATATTTAACAAAGTTGTTGAAATTTAATAATCCTTCTGTTAAGATGTATGGGATTGTTAAATAATTAACATAGTAGGAGGAAGATATACTGATATGAGCAAGAACTGTCAATGTGGAGAAGATAAGATTTGTCAATTAAATAAAGTTATAGAAGAACACAAGGATATGGCTGGTGCATTAATACCTGTTTTACATGAAGCTCAAGAAATTTTTGGGTATTTACCAATGGCTGTTCAAAAACAGATTTCAGAAGGACTAAATATTTCATTAGCAGAAATTTATGGGGTTGTTACATTTTATTCTGAGTTTACAACTGAACCTAAAGGAAAATATCAAGTTAATGTATGTTTAGGAACTGCATGTTATGTTAAAGGAGCAAGTGATATTTTAGATCAATTTAAAAAACAACTTAAAATTGATGTGGGTCAAACTACAAGTGATAACAAATTTTCAATGAATGCATGTAGATGTGTTGGTGCATGTGGATTAGCTCCAGTTGTTACTATAAATGAAGATGTTTATGGAAAATTAGAAGCTGATGATGTAAAAGAAATTTTAGAGAAATATCGCGATAAATAAAATAGTATTTAAAGGAGTTTAACAATGAAATCAATTACTGAATTAAATGCTTTAAGAAAAAAAGCGTTGAAAAATATGGAAGTTCAAAAAGAAAATCATGGATATAAAATAGTTGTTGGAATGGCAACATGTGGGATTGCTGCTGGAGCTAAATTAATTATGAGTACTTTTATTGAACAATTAGAAATAAGGAATGTAAAAGTATCTGTTTCAATGACAGGTTGTGTTGGTGTGTGTCGCCTTGAACCAATGGCAGATATAATTGATGAATTAGGGAATAAAACTACATATATTATGTTAACACCTGAAAAAGTAGAAAAAATAGTTCAAAGCCATATCATCAATGGCCAAGTTGTGTCTGAGTATACGATTAATTCAACTCAGGCAATATTTTAGGAGGAATAGTAAATGCATATTTATAGTTCACATGTTTTAGTTTGTTCTGGAACATCATGTACATCAAAACAGTCTCCTTTACTAATAAAAAAATTAGAAGACGGTATTAAAAGAAATAAATTAGATAAAAAAATACAAGTCATAACAACAAGTTGTTTAGGATTATGTGAAGAGGGACCAATTGTAGTTGTTTACCCAGAAGGTGCAATTTACTCAAATGTATCTATAATTGATGTTGATGAAATTATAAATGAACATCTTGTTAAAGGCAGAATTGTTAAGCGATTATTGTCAGGTAACAATGAGGGTAATAATTCATATGAAAGTGCTGATTTCTTTAAAAAGCAAGAGAGAATTGCTTTAAGGAACTGCGGAGTAATAAATCCTGAAAGTATTGAAGAATATATAGCTTTAGATGGGTATCAAGCATTAGGAAAAGTTCTTACAACTATGACTTCTGAAGAAGTAATTGATAAAGTACTTGATTCAGGACTTCGTGGTAGAGGCGGAGCTGGATTCCCAACAGGTCGCAAATGGTTATTTGCAGCAAAAGCTAAAGGTGATAAAAAATATGTATGTTGTAATGCTGATGAAGGTGATCCAGGAGCATTCATGGATAGAAGTGTTTTAGAAGGTGACCCACATTCAATTATTGAAGCCATGGCAATAGCAGCTTATGGAATCGGTTCTGACCAAGGATATATATATGTTAGAGCAGAATATCCTATTGCTGTTAAACGTTTAAATATAGCAATTAATCAAGCTAAAGAAATTGGTTTGTTAGGTGATAATATATTCGGAACTGATTTTTCATTTAATTTAGAATTACGATTAGGTGCAGGAGCATTTGTTTGTGGAGAAGAAACAGCCCTTATGACATCTATTGAAGGTAAACGTGGTGAACCAAGACCTAGACCTCCATTTCCTGCTAATAAAGGATTATTTCAAAAACCTACAATATTAAATAACGTTGAAACATTGGCAAACATTCCTGTAATTATTTTAAAAGGTGCAAAATGGTTTAAGACAATTGGAACTAAGAAAAGTCCTGGTACTAAAGTATTTGCTATTGGTGGAAAAATAAACAACACAGGTTTAGTAGAAGTCCCCATGGGAACTACTTTACGTGAAGTTATATATGATATTGGCGGTGGAATACCTAATGGAAAAAAATTCAAAGCAGCTCAAACAGGAGGTCCATCTGGTGGATGCATTCCTACAGAGCACCTTGATGTGCCAATTGAATATGATACTTTAATTGAACTAGGATCAATGATGGGTTCTGGTGGATTAATTGTTATGGATGAAGATAACTGTATGGTTGACATTGCCAAATTCTTTTTAGAATTTAGCGTAGATGAATCATGTGGAAAATGTCCTCCTTGTCGTATTGGAACAAAAAGAATGTATGGTATTTTAAAACGAATAACTGAAGGAAAAGGTGAAGCAGGTGATATTAAAACATTAGAAGAGTTGGCTGAAAGCATACAAGCAGCTGCTTTATGTGGTTTAGGCAAAACTTCACCAAATCCAGTGTTATCAACTTTAAGATATTTTAGACATGAATATGAAGAACATATAAATGATAAAAAATGTTCAGCAGGTGTTTGTAAAGAACTACTAGATTATATTATTATTCCTGGCGATTGTAAGGGTTGTACAAAATGTATAAAAGTATGTCCTACAAAGGCAATTACAGGAAAAGTTAAAGAACCACACATTATTCATCAAGAAGACTGCATTAAATGTGGTGCTTGTTTAGAAGCTTGTCCATTTGGGGCAATAATTAGAAAGTAAGTTTAATAGGAGAATAAATCATGAGCAAAGTAAATATTACAATTGATGGTATAAAGATGCAAGTTTCTGATAGTTATTCAGTACTTGAAGCTGCTAAAGAAGTAGGCGTTGATATTCCAACTTTATGTTACTTAAAAGATATAAATGAAATAGGTGCTTGTAGAATGTGTTTAGTAGAAATTAAACAAGCAAAAGGATTACAAGCTTCTTGTGTATATCCAGTATCAGAAGGATTAGATATAACAACAAACTCTGAAGCAATTAGAAAAGCTAGAAAAGCTACTTTAGAATTAATTCTATCAAACCATGATCGTAGTTGCTTAACTTGTAATCGTAATAATAGTTGTGAATTACAAGCATTATCAGATAGATTAAATGTGAGAGAACTTCGATACGAAGGAGAAAAAACTCTTTATCCACTAGATTTAAAATCTCATACAATAGTAAGAGATAATAATAAATGTATCTTATGTAGAAGATGTATATCAATGTGTAAAAACATTCAAACAGTTTCAGTAATAGATGCAACTGAGAGAGGGTTTTATTCAAATATATCATCTCCATTTGATTTAAGTTTAAATGATGTTCCATGTATTAGTTGTGGTCAATGTATTAATGTATGTCCTGTAAGTGCACTTAGAGAAAAAGATGATACAGAATTAGTTTGGGATGCAATTAATGATAAAAGTAAACATGTTGTTGTACAAACTGCACCTGCAACTAGAGTTGCTATTGGTGAAGAATTTGGATTACCAATTGGTACTAGATGTACAAAAAATATGGTTGGTGCACTACGTAGATTAGGTTTTGATAGGGTATTTGATACAGATACTGGAGCTGATTTAACTATTATGGAAGAGGGAACTGAATTACTTCACCGACTTAATAATGGTGGTAAATTACCTATGATTACTTCTTGTAGTCCTGGGTGGGTTACATTTTGTGAATATAATTTTCCCGAATTTATTGATAACTTATCAACATGTAAATCTCCAATGCAAATGTTTGGAGCAGTTTTAAAGTCATATTACGCGAAAAAATCTAATATTAATCCTGCTGAC
>JAUUZV010000151.1 GCA_030592085.1 Clostridia bacterium
AATACGAAGGGGAAACTAAAATGACATTTAAATCAGGATTTGTAGCCGTAATAGGAAGAGCGAATGTGGGGAAATCAACCTTAACTAATTATTTAGCAGGAAGAAAAATTAGTATAATGTCGCCAAAACCACAAACAACAAGGAATACAATTAGAACGATTGTTACTAATGAACAATCTCAAATCATTTTTTTAGATACTCCAGGAATTCATACGCCAAAAAACAAACTTGGAAAGTATATGGTTAATCAAGCATTTAGTTCACTAAAAGATGTTGACTGTGTAGTTTATATTGTTGAACCTGTAAAAAAAGAAATATTAGAAGCTGATCTTAGAATTATGGAAAATTTAAAAGATAATTCTAAAAAAGTTATTTTACTTATTAACAAGATAGATAGAGTTGAAAAAGATGAACTACTTATATCAATTGATTTATATTCCAAAGCATTACCTTTTGGAGAAATAATTCCAGTTAGTTTACTTAAAAAAGAAAATACAGAAAACTTGAATCAAATTATTTCAAATTATTTACCAGAAGGACCCATGTATTTTGATAAAGATGACTTAACTGATCAACCTGAAAAAGTTATAGTATCCGAATATATCAGAGAGAAAATTTTGCTATTTTTACGAGAAGAAGTTCCCCATGGTGTAGGAGTTGAAGTAGTTACTTTTAGTGAACGAAGTGGAAAACAAATGATTGATATTGAAGCAACCATTTATTGTGAGAGAAAAACTCATAAAGGTATTATTATTGGTAAAAATGGTTCAATGCTTAAAAAGATAGGTTCAAGTGCAAGAAGAGATATTGAAAATCTATTAGCAATGAAAGTGTATTTAACTCTTTGGGTGAAAGTGAAAGAGGATTGGAGAAATTCTAACTTCATGTTAAGAAACCTAGGATATACTGATAATGAGTCTTAACATCCTTAAAGGAATTGTTATAAAAAGTGTTGATTACAAAGAAAGTGATAAAATTGTTACACTACTTACTTTTGAAAAAGGTAGAGTAACAGCCATTGCTAAGGGAGTTAGAAAAAAGGGTGCTAAACTTGCACATGCTTCTCAATTTTTATATTGCGGAGAATTTGAGTTAGTGTTATCACATAATCGTTTAATTTTAACTGGAGCATCTAATATTCTAGATTTGTCAGAAATATCAAATAATTTAAAAAGATATTATTTTGCTGCTCATTATATTGATATTGCTAAAGCAATTATTATGGAAGAGCAAGTAGATGAAGATGTAATGAAGTTATTGCTAAATACTCTATATACATTATCTAGGGGTAAATTAGACGAAAAATTATTAACAATTTTCTTTGAATATAGAATGATAATGTTAAATGGGTTCGCTCCTTTAACAGAGCATTGTGTTATTTGTGGTAAAGAGAGCTCTACTATGAAACTATCTGTTGAACATGGAGGATTAGTTTGTTGTTCTGGTGGAATGACCATTGGAAAAGAAGCAATCAAAATAATTGAAATAATTGTTTCATGCAGTGATCAAGAATTATTTTCCATTAGAATAGACGATAGCATAATAGCTGAATTGTATTTTACTTCAAGAAAATATGTTGAAGGTGTATTTGATAGACAATTCACATTCGCAGAACAGGGACTTAAATACGAATAAGTAAAGTTAACCATAGTGTATGGTATAATAAAGGCAAACAGAATTAATGGGAGAAATAATGAAAGTTGCTGCTCTTTTATTGGATAATACTACTAAAAACTTTGATAAGGTTTACTATTATAATGCACCGAAAAGATTAAAAGATCAGTTAAAAACAGGTGTTAGAGTTACAATCCCTTTTGGTCGAGGAAACTCACTACGTATTGCCTATTTTTTATCTTTTGTAAACGAACAAGTTGATTATGAATTAAAAGAAATTATTGATATTGCTGACACACAAAGTGTGCTTTCTAAAAAAATGTTAAAATTAGCACAAAAAATTAGAAGCAATTATTTTTGCACTTATTCACAAGCAATTAATATTATGATTCCATCTGGAGCAAAGATGATTCAAGAAAAATATGTAATTAGTGATGGTAAAAAAATAAGATTAAATACTTATTGTAAACAACATAAAAATATTGATTTTGATAAATTATCTATTGTGACTGTCCCAAAAAAAAGGGTTAATGTAAAATCAGCAAAACATATTAAATTAGCTATTTCTACTGAAGAAGCAGTTGATTTAATAGAATCATTTCAATTAAAAAACGAAAAACAGATTAGATTACTTGAATTATTAGTAGATTATGAAGAGATGATGGTTACTGATTTACAAAATTATGAAAATATTTCTAGAGCTGTAGTTAAAACTATGGCTAATTATGGATATATAGCAATTTTTGATAAAGAAATTAAGAGAACTTATGATGAAGTAAAACATGAACCATATGTAGAACCAGCAAAACTAACTAATTTACAACAAAGTGTCATAAAAGAGTTATCATCTATAATAAAGCAGTCTAAATATGATAAATATTTAATAAAAGGAGTTACTGGTAGTGGAAAAACAGAAATATATCTACAACTAGCAAAAAAAGCTATTGATTTAGGTAAAGATGTTATTATTTTAGTTCCTGAAATTGCATTAACACCTATGATGATAAAAAGATTTATGGGACGGTTTGATAATCAAGTAGCTCTTTTACACAGTAGATTATCAGTTCTTCAACGATATGAAGAATGGGGAAAAATAAACAATGGTAAAGTGAAAATAGCATTAGGTGCACGTTCTTGTTTATTTGCACCATTTAAAAATTTAGGTTTAGTAATTATAGATGAAGAACAAGAGTCCTCATATAAAAGTGAAACAACACCTAAATATCATGCTGTTGATGTGGCTAATATGAGATGTCAGATAGATAATAGTTTACTTGTCTTAGGCTCAGCTACACCATCTATTACAGCTTACAAAGTAATGAGTGATTTAAATAGAGTTTTTACAATTGATAAGAGAATTGCCAATGTTCCACTGCCAAAGGTTTCTGTAGTTGATATGAGAGAGGAAATTACTAATAATAAACTATCCGTTTTTTCAAAAAAATTAATTAGTGAAATTAAAAAAAACTTAGAAAACAAAGAACAGACTATGCTATTTTTAAATAGAAGAGGTTATAGTAGCTTATATTTATGTCATGATTGTGGTGAAACAATAAAATGTGAAAATTGCGATGTATCAATGACTTATCATAAAAACCGAAAATTAATGATATGTCATTATTGTGGAGCTACAAAACAAATAAGTAATACATGTCCATCTTGTAATGGACATCAAATGAAAAAAATAGGTATTGGGACACAACAGATTGAAGAGGTAACTAGACAGCAATTCCCAAAAGCTAGTATTATTCGAATGGACTTAGATACAACTGGATATAAAAATTCACATGGAAAAATTTTACGAAAATTTCAAAATGAAAATATTGATATATTAATTGGAACTCAGATGATTGCAAAAGGACATGATTTTGCAAATGTCACATTAGTTGGCATTCTATCTGCAGATTCGTTAACAAATGGTTTTAGTATTTATGCACAAGAACGAGCGTTTCAATTAATTACTCAATCTGCAGGTAGAGCAGGAAGAGGAGCCATACCAGGGCGAGCGATAATTCAAGCGTATGATACTGATAATTATGCAATTAAGTGTGGAATAAAACAAGATTATTATGAGTTTTATAACTATGAAATAATTTTAAGAGAACAACTAAATTATCCCCCTTTTGGTATTATTGGTAAAATCATTATGACAGGACTAAATGATAATAATACTTTGTTTTGGACAAATAAAGCAAACGACCTACTACAACAACTTGAAGTGGAAGTATCTTATACAGCCAAAGCACCCATTGGCAAAATAAACAGGAAATATAGATATAGAATTGTAGTTACTGGGAATAATTACATATTAATGATAAAGAAATTAAAAACATTCTATAAATATATATACAAAAAGTTACCAATTGATGTAAAATGTTCCATAGATATAGATGGTAATTATTTAAAGAAATAAAAGGTATAAAAAATGGCAATTAGAAACATAAGAACTGAAGAAGATCAGATATTAAGAAGAAAATCACGGGAAGTAACTAAGTTTGATAAACGATTGTTTCAACTTCTTGATGATATGGCAGAAACTATGTATGCAGCACCTGGTGTTGGATTAGCAGGAGTACAAGTTGGCACTTTGAAAAGAGTTGCTATAGTTGATATTGGTGATAATTTAATTGAAGTAATAAATGGGGTAGTAATTAAAACTGAGGGAACACAAGTTGAAATTGAAGGTTGTTTATCAGTTCCTGATGTTTATGGAAAAGTAGAGAGACCTGAAAAAGTAGTTGTTTCATACTTGGATCGTGATGGAATTCAAAAAGAAGTATCTGCAGAAGGTCTACTTGCTGTAGCGCTATGTCATGAAATTGATCATTTTGAAGGTATACTATTTAGAGATAAAGTTATTGAATATATTAACCTAGAAGATGTTGAGGAGGGACAGGAAAATCAGCAAATTTAAAATTCTTTTTATGGGAACACCATCATTTGCTGTTCCAGTACTTAAAGCGCTATTATCTAATAAATATGAAATAGTCGCCTGTGTGACTCAACCTGATAGAAAAAGTGGTAGAGGAGAAAAAGTTACATATAGCGAAGTAAAAAAAATAGCATTGGAAAATAATATTATTGTTTTACAACCTGAGAGAATAAAAAAAAGAGATGTATTAGAACAATTAATAGCTACAGGTGCTAATTTGTTTATTACTTGCGCATATGGACAAATTCTATCTCAAAAAGTTCTAGATATTCCTGTATTTGGTTGCATTAATGTTCATGCATCACTATTACCCAAATATCGTGGCGCAGCACCAATACATAATGCTATTCTACAAGGAGAAAAAATAACTGGTGTAACCACAATGATGACAGATATTGGAATGGATACTGGTGATATACTAGAAAAAAAAGAAATTAAAATAGATGATAATATGAGCGTTTTTGAACTTCATGATTCTTTGTCACTATTAGGTAGTGAATTAATTATTGAAACATTACAAAAATATGAAGATAATCTATTAATTAGAAAACCACAAGATGAAACAATTGCTACATATGCCCCAATGCTAAAAAAAGAAGATGGAATAATTGATTGGTGCAAAAAAAGTGTAGAAATACACAATCAAGTTAGAGGGTTATATCCATGGCCCGGTTGCTTTACAACTTTTAAAGGAAAGAGAATGAAGATTGTGAAAGCAAATTATTCTACTAAATCAAGTAATCTTACACCAGGAACAATTTTATCATCTTCAAAAGAAAAAATTGAAGTAGCTTGTTCACAAGGAATTTTAAATATTTTAGTTTTACAGTTTGATAATAAACAACAAATGGCTGTAGAAAAGTGTTATCATAATATCTCAAAAGGTAGTATTTTAGGAGAATAAATCATGATATATGGAATTGATATGACTTATATTCTATTAATAATTCCTGCATTGGTGCTTTCAATGTGGGCACAGTTACATGTTCAAAAAACTTATAAAAGTTATTCAGTAATTGAAAATAAAAAAAGGTATACAGGAGCTGATGTTGCGAGAAGAATTCTTGATATAAATAACTTGTTAAATGTTTCTATAAATAGAACTGGTGGAAAATTAACAGATAATTACAACCCAAAGAAAAAAGAGATTAATTTGTCGATGGATGTATATCAATCTACTTCATTAGCAGCCATTGGAGTAGCAGCCCACGAGGCTGGGCATGCTATTCAGTATAAAGAGAAGTATCAACCACTGACCATAAGAAAAGTTTTGTTACCAGTCGCTTCAGTAGGCTCAAGTGTTGGCCCATGGATAATAATTGGTGGAATACTTTTAACACTACCTCAATTAACTACTATAGGAATTATTTTATTTTCTTTAGCAGTCCTATTTTATCTAATAACGTTACCAATTGAATTTAATGCTTCAAAACGAGCTATTGATATTTTATCTTCTTCAGAAATACTTGAAGATTATGAGATAATACCTGTTAAAAGAGTACTAAGAGCGGCTTCATTAACTTATGTAGCTTCAGCCCTTACAGCAATATTATCATTAGTAAGATTATTATTATTATCAAGGAAAAGACGATGAATGCAAGAGAAATAGCTTATCATGCTATATATGAAGTGCTCCATGAAAAAAAATATTCAAATTATGTTTTAGAGCAAGCACTTAACAAAGGGAATCTATCAGACAAAGATAGAAGATTAGTAGCTGTAATTGTAATGGGAACATTGCAAAATTATTTATATCTTTTACAAATAATTAAAGAACTTTCCACTATTCCATTTAGTAAGATTAAACAAAAAATTAG
>JAUUZV010000154.1 GCA_030592085.1 Clostridia bacterium
ATAGAAAAAATGACTAGCGAACAAGAATATATTTTATGTGATGCTCAAACATCAGGGGGACTTTTAGTAATTGTAAAAAAAGAAGGGGTAGGCGAATTTTTGAAAATAACAAAAGAAGAGGGTTTATCACTTGAGTCAATTGGACACACTTGTGAAAAAAGCAATAAATTAATTAAGGTAATATGAAAATGAATACAACTAAAGATTATGAAAAAATAATAAATAAAAGAATACCGCTTATAGATGTTAGAGCCCCAATTGAATTTAATAAAGGTGCTTTTGAGAATGCAGTCAATTTACCTCTTATGAATGATGAAGAGCGACATTTAGTTGGGATATGTTATAAAAAAAAGGGTAGCGAAGAAGCTTTGAAATTAGGTTATAAATTAGTATCAGGTGAAATAAAAGAAGAGAGGATTAATAATTGGAGAGAACAAATAAATAAACATCCAAATAGTATTCTTTATTGTTTTAGAGGAGGCAGCCGTTCTAAAATAAGCCAGGAATGGATAAAAGAAAATCTAAGTAAAGATATTTTACGATTAGAAGGTGGATATAAAGCATTTAGAAATTATTTATTAGAGGAATTAGACCCTATAAAACAAGTAAGTAAACCTATTATTCTAGGAGGTTTAACTGGAACGGGAAAAACTATTTTATTAAACAAACTTGAAAATAGCATAGATCTTGAAGGTATTGCCAATCATAGAGGTTCATCCTTTGGTAGGCAGCTAACGACTCAACCCACACAAATAAATTTTGAAAATAATTTAGCTTATGAAATCATTAGACATAGAAAAAAAGGTTATTCATATATGATACTTGAAGATGAAGGGAAAAATGTGGGTAGACGTTTTCTACCTTTATCCTTATCTTCATATTTTAGTCGAGGTGATCTAGTCGTACTAGAAGAATCTTTTGAAAAAAGGATAAGTATAACTTTTAATGAATATGTGACACAATCACAAATAAGTCATATAAATTTGTATGGAGAAAATATTGGTTTATTAAAGTGGAATGAATATATTGAAACTAGCATTGAAAAAATCAAAAGAATTCTTGGAGGAGAAGGTTATAAACGCACTATGGAGTTGTTTTTAAATTCATGTAAAAAACAACAGGAGTTAGGGCAAAACAATTCACATAAAACTTGGATAGAAGTACTTTTAAAAGAGTATTATGACCCCATGTATAATTATCAATTGAAAAATAATAATGAGAAAATTATATTTAAAGGAAATCATAAGGAAGTACTATCTTTTTTTCACGATTATAAATAATTATTAATAAAAACAAATATTGAAAACAACAGTGAATTTATCATTGTTTTGAAATCTGTGAAAATTTATAAAAATGTTGTCAGAAAAACACAATTATGGGTATATAAAAGAGAGCGATATAAAAACATATAATTGTTTTTTAGTGATAGAGGAGAGATAAATGAGCGAACTAATAATGAACAGAGATAAAAAACAACAGAAATTAAAAGAATTAATAAAGCGACTTCATGATGGAGCAAGACCTGAAGATGTACAAGAAGAATTTGATAAACTAATTGTTGGTGTAACACCAGCTGAAATAGCTGAAATGGAACAAGCTTTAGTTATGGAAGGAATGCCTATATCAGATATTCAAAAATTATGTGATGTACATGCAGCTGTATTTAAAGGCTCCATAGAAGATATTCATAAAGATGATATTCCAAAAGGAGATGTTCCAGTTAGTAATGAAGGGCATCCAATTGATACTTTTAAAAAGGAAAACAAAGAAATCGAAACATTATTAAATAATATTATCATTAAAGAACTAAGTGATTATAGTGGTAATCAAACGTCAACTAACAAAGAAAAACTACTTGCATCAATTAATAAATTAAAAACAATAGATAGACATTACAGTAGAAAAGAAAATATAATATTCCCAATTATGGAGAAATATAATATTACAGCTCCACCACAAGTAATGTGGGGAATTCATGATGAAATAAGAGATGAAATTAAAGCTGTTATAAGATTATTAAGTGAAGAAACTATAAAATTACCAACTTTAAATGAATCTGTTAGTGCTTTAGTTAATAAAACAAATGAAATGATTTTCAAAGAAGATAGTATAATGTTTCCAATGATTGAAGATACATTTACTAAAGAGGAATGGATTGATATTGAAAAAGCAAGTGAAGAGATTGGTTTTACATTAATAAGTAATGTTGCCAGATGGATGCCTGCAATAATCGCTAATGTAATTGAGTCAAAACAAAAAGAAACTGCAACAAATTATCAAAATGATAGCGGTGATATTAAATTTGATGCTGGAAGTTTATCTCATGATGAAATTAATTCAATATTAAATACAGTACCACTTGATATGACATTTGTAGATGCTAATGACCGTGTTAAGTATTTCACTCAAGGAAAAGAACGTGTTTTTGATAGACCATTAACTATTATTGGAAGAGAAGTAAAACATTGCCATCCTCCAAAAAGTGTTCATATTGTAGAAAAGATTGTAGAAGAGCTTAGATCAGGTAAAAAGGATAATGAAGATTTTTGGCTAAGAATGGGTGATATGTTTGTTTATATTAGATATTTCGCTGTTAGAAATAAAGATGGTAAATTCTTAGGAACATTAGAAGTTACTCAAAATATTAAATCAATTACTGAACTTGAAGGTGAAAAAAAGCTAATGTCATAAGCTTAATAAAAAGCAAAAAAAACTACGACCATAAAGGGTTTATAATATATTTTCTCTTTATGGTTTTTTTATGTATTTTTGTTATATATTCTATTGTATGTATTATGTTTTTGAGATAGAATAAAAGCGTGAAAAAAGGAGTTTATTATGGAAAATAATATAAACGAAATTAGGGCTGAATATGAAAAATTATTATCTGAAGGAAAATCTAAGCTACTACGAATTTTCAAGTTTATTGGGTTTGTTTTATTAGTACTTCTTGTAGCATTTGGAACACTTTATAGTGGAGATAAGATTTTTTCTACTTTTTTCTTTATTGTTTCTGGATTGTTTGCATCTGTTATTTTAATGTACTTTATTATTTTTCAATTTTATTATAGTAAAAAAATATTCTACCAATTTTTTTACAAAGCAATTACTGAAGATGTTAGTAAAACATTAAATATACCATTGGGATATGAGACACCTATAAAAGGGAACGAATACTCTAGAAAAAATGGGTTATTTACAGAAATCGCTACTTATACAACAAGGTATAGTATTTCATATAATAATAAAAATAATGGTCAAATTGTAATTTATGATTCTAATATAGTTACACATACAGGTAGAACAACAGTTGTTCATTTTGATGGAGATTACATTGTTTTAGAACATAGTACGAATAATGCTTTTCAATTACGAACAAATGGAAGCCCAAAACTAAAGGGTACAAGTTTTGAGAAAATAAAAACGAGAGAAGATATAAAAGAATTCATTGAAAAATACACATCATCAATTGAACAAAAATATTATGATGTGTTTGATTATATTAAACAACAATATCCAAAGAAAAAAATATTCATAAGTTGTGTAACTGATGAAATCCATATTGCGATTTGGCGGAATACAGTTTTTAAAAAGTATAATCAGATTACTGACAAGAAGTATCAAGCATTTAAAGAAAATATTATAAACAGAATTGAATTGGCAAATAACATATATGAAATTATTAATAAATAGCGATAATATATTGTCTAAAAAAATATCATGGAAAGTAGTAATAGTTGCTACGATAATTTTCATGTTATTTATTATTGTAATTCTTCCACAAATATCTACATATTCAGAAAAAGTTATTGGAGTATCAAATTCACCTGATATGTCTTTTATATACACAGCTGATGATATTTATGATATGGCAGAAAGTTATGGAGAGACAGGAAGAAATACATACATATTTTTAAGGTGGACATTTGATATCGCATGGCCACTTGTATATGGGTTTTTCTTAATTTCTCTTGCGGGAAAATTATCATTTGTTATTAGTGATAAAAAATGGATTAATAAGTTATATATGATTCCACTATTCGCTGTGGTATTTGATTATTTAGAAAATATTGGGACTACAATTGTAATGGCTAGATATCCCATGAAGACAAACTTTATAGCTTCTATAACACCTATCCTAAGCCTTATAAAGTGGTTACTATTAAGCGGAGGATTTTTACTAGTAATAATTTTACTAGTTATAATAATTATAAAAAGATTTGGAGAGTAAATAATGATTATTTCATGTGCAACAGACGATGGTATAAATTTTGTAAAAAGACATTTTGGTGATGCTAAATATTATGAGATTTATGAATTAATTGATGGTAAGTTTCATCATATTGATAGAGTAATAAATACTACTGAAGATGAAGAAAAACATGCAGATCCTAAAAAAGCAAAAGGAATTGTTAGTTTATTAGTTGAAAAAAATGTAAATGTTGGGTTAACAAAAGTCTTTGGTCCAAATATTAAGAGAGTAAAAAAACATTTTGTTCCTGTACTTATTTCAGTAGATACAATAGAAGAAGGGCTTAAGTTGATTTTAAAAGAAAAAGAAGTTATTCAAAAAGAGATTGATAAAGGAGAGAACCGCTCACATATTAACTTAAGATAATTAACATTATTTTTTAGATAGTGCTATAATTAAGAAAAATGACATCAAAGGAAATTAACAATGGAGACAAAACAATCTACTCAATTAACACCGAAAGAAAATTTTATACAATTCGTTAAGTTTAGCTTATTTTCTGCATCAGCAGGAATCATTGAGATTGTAAGTTTTACCTTATTAAAGGAATTGACTGCTCTTGAATACTGGCCTAGTTATCTAATAGCGTTAACATTATCTGTTTTATACAATTTTACAGTTAATCGTAGATTTACATTTAAGTCCGCTGCAAATATTCCAATAGCCATGTTAAAAGTGTTTGGTTTTTATTGTGTATTTACGCCATTATCTACATGGTGGGGAAACCAATTAGCATTAATGGGATGGAATGAATACTTAATAATTGGTAGCACAATGTTAATTAATTTTGTTAGTGAATTCTTGTTTACACGATTTGTAGTGTTTAAAAATACAATTAATACTAATGACCTAGTAAAAGAGAAAGTGCAAAAAGTCTAAATATACTAAATATAGTGTTTACGAGGTTAAATTCATTTGATATAATACTAGATGTAGAAAAAATATTAATTAATATAGGGGGAGAAAAATGAAAAAAATTATCACAATCGTATTAGTACTTGCAATGATGACTGCTCTGTTCGCAGGCTGTTCAACAAGCGGAAGTATTAATCCGGAAATTCTTGAAGTACAATTAATTCCTTCAAGAGACGCATCAGTTCTAGATGCGCAGAGGAAACCTTTACAGGATTTATTAGAAGCTGAATTAGGCATGGATGTTAATGTAACAATCGCAACAGATTATAATGCATTAATTGAAGGTATGGCTTCAGAACAAATTCATGTAGGATTACTAGCCACAACTGCTTACGTATTAGCAGCTGATGAAGGCGCAGCAGAAGCCATTTTGAAATCACTTCGTTATGATGTTGATGATGATGGAAACAGATTAAAAGACCAACCTTTAGTTAGTGGTTATAGTTCACAATTAATAGTTGCTGCTGATAGTGGAATCACATCAGTTGCTGATTTAAAAGGCAAAAAAATTGCTATTTCATCTTTCACATCTACTTCTGGATTCGTATGGCCTGCAAACTTGTTAGCAGATAATGACATTGATCCTGAAAATGACGTTGAATGGTTAAATGCTGGCGGACATGATAATGCTGTATTAGCTGTTTATAATGGCGAAGCAGACGCTGCATTTACTTTCAAAGATGCTCGTACATTATTTGAAGATGAAGATTACTATACTGATTTACAGTCTAAAGTTTTATTTGTTATGAATACTTCATTAATTCCTAATGATACTATTTCAGTTATTCCTAATTTAGATGAAGATTTAAAAGAAGCTGTTAAACAAGCATTCTTAAATATTGCTGCATCAGAAGCTGGATTAGAAATTATTAGAGCTATTTATTCTCATGAAGGATATGCAACTGCAATAGATTCTGACTACGATGAAGTTAGAACATATCTAGAAAGACAAAAAGAATGGACTTTCGAATAAAAAGAAACTTTGTAGAAT
>JAUUZV010000065.1 GCA_030592085.1 Clostridia bacterium
ATCATTTCTAAAAAGAAATTACATATATTTAATAGCCTTTATAGTACCAGTATTTTTACTGGTACTTGTCTATGCGCTAAGAGGAGTATATCCGTTTGGTAAGAATTCAGTTTTAGCACTGGATCTTAATGCACAGTACATATATTATTACGAAGCTTTTCGTGATGTGTTTTACGAAGGGAAAAGTTTATTCTACTCGTTTGGTAGAATCCTTGGCGGAGAAATGGTAGGTGTTTACGCTTACTATCTTGCTAGTCCTTTTTCAATTATTTTACTTCTATTTCCAAAAGAGTTTATAACAGAAGCAATAGCTTTAATGATTTTACTAAAAGTTGGTGCTTCTGCATTAACATTTGTTATTTATCTAAAACTATCTAAAAAAGCCAATAATATTTCAGCCTTACTCTTTTCAATTATGTATGCATTAATGTCATATATGATTGTGCAAACATTAAATCCAATGTGGTTAGATGCACTTATTTTGCTACCACTAATTATATTAGCAGTAGAGAGATTAATTAATAAAGGAACATATGGATTATTAATTGTTACTTTATCTATTCTGTTTATTGCCAACTTTTATATTGGTTATATGACAGGGATATTTGTTTTTGTATATTTTGTCTATTACCTTATAGGCAGAAGTGATATTTCGAAAATTAAAGATAGATTCCATAAATTACTACATTTTTCAACTTCAGCTTTATTAGCCATTGGATTATCCATGTGGCTTCTTTTACCAACTTATTACTCATTATCTATGGGGAAATTAGGATTTACATCACCAAGTTTTGTTCCATTACAAAAATTAGATATATTTGATATGTTTACAAAAATGCTTCCATTAACATATGATTCTGTAAATTATCCTGGATATCCATTTATATTTTGTGGGACAATTGTTCTGTTACTAACTGCATTTTATTTTATTAGTAAAAAAGTATCATCAAGAGAAAAAGTCGCAGCAGCTTCAGTAATTGCTGTGTTTATAGTTAGTTTTTCTGTAAGTACAATTGATCTTGTTTTACATGGATTCCAAGCACCTAATTGGTTGAATTATCGATATTCGTTTATATTATCCTTCTTCTTACTCATTTTAGCTTATGAGGCATATAGCAAATTAAAGTCAATTAATAAAAAAACTTTCGCAAGAGTTGGGTTAGCTCTTGTTTTCCTTGTTACTATGATTGGAAAATTAAATTACGGATTTATTAGAGCTGAACGTAATATATGGGCAAGCTTTTTAATGATATTTGTATTTACTTTATTACTATATTTATTAAAAAATACTTCAAAAAAACGCTTATTAAGTATTATTATTGTAATAGTAGTTGCCATTGAAATGTTTGGTAATGCCTATATTATGATTGATGGTGCAGATACTGAGGTTCATTATAGTGACCGTCCATCTTATCGTGAATATTTTGATAGATTATATCCTCTAGTAGATTACATGAATGAATATGACGATAGTTTCTATCGTTCAGAAACAGTTTTAAGACGTACAGTTAATGATCCTATGGCTTTAGGAATTAATGGAATTTCACATTCTAGTTCAACATTAAACTCTGTTGTAATTGATATGCTTCATCAACTTGGTCTAGCTTCACAAGAACATTGGTCTAGATATAAAGGAACCACAGTACTAACTGATTCTATTCTTGCTTTTAAATATATAATTTCTGAAAAAGAAATAAATAATTTATATAAACCACTATACACGGAAAATGAATTAACAGTCTATGAAAATCAGTATGCACTACCAATTGCTTTTGTAGCTGATGATAATTATATGGATATAGTTATAGATTCAACAGATCCATTTATTAATCAAAATCTTTTACTTAGTGCATTACTAGGACAAGAATATACTGAGTATTTTAAATTATTAACAATTAGAGAAATTGTATTTGAAAATATGGTAGGATCTCAACAAGATGGGTTTGTAGCTTACAATGCAATAAATCCAGGAATAAACGCCCATATTGAATATATTTTAGAACCTATAGGTGATAATGAAATTTATATGTATTTATATAGTGAATATCCTAGAAAAGTCAATATCTGGTTAAATAAAGAGTATGTTGATACGTTTTTTGATTATTCATCAACTTGTATAATGCCACTTGGTTCACATCCTGATGAAGAAACAATATCATTAATAACTACACCAATTGATGGTGATTATTATTTAACTAATAATATGTTTTATTATTTGGATACTGAACTTTTTGAATCAGCAATAGCTAAATTAAAACAAAATAAAATAATAATTGATAAGTTAAGTGAATCTCACATTACTATAAGTACTAATGCAGTAGAAAATAATATCCTATTTACTTCAATTCCATATGAAAAAGGTTGGAGAGTAACAATTAATGGCGAAAAAGTTCAACCAATAAAAACACTTGATTCATTAATGGCATTTGAACTTACAAATGGCCAACAAAATATTGAATTACGATTTATACCTCATGGATTTATAACAGGTAGTATTATATCGCTATTATCTCTTCTTGGTTTTATATTCCTATTTCTTATTAAACGAAAAAAACAAAAAAAAGAAAAAGAAAGTGAACAGTTACAAGATTGAGGTAAATATATGACAAGGGATTTTTTAGAAAAAAGACCGTTATTGAAAAAGATTTATGATTTCTTTTTAGGAGGTAAATCATTAGGTCAACTAATTCGCTACCTTGTTACAGGTTTTTCATCTTTTATACTTGAATATATTTTATTTTATTCACTATTTAAATTATTAGGGGTTAATGAATTTATATCTAATTCCTTAGCTCTTGGAATAGTATTTTGGTTTAATTTTCTAATGAATAGATATTGGTCATTTAAATCAAAAGAAAAACTATCAAAACAATTAATATTATATGGATTATTATTTGCTTTTAATATTAGTATTTCAAACTTATTTATATATGGAGCATCGGTTATTTTTGGTATGTCTCCGCTTATTTCAAAAGTTTTAATTATGGGTTTAATTGTTTTATGGAATTTTGTGCTTTACAAAACTGTTATATATAAGAAATAATGTATATGAAAGGAAATAATATATATGAATAAATTTTTATTATCACTGGTTATTCCAGTATATGAAGAAGAAAAATTAATATATAAAAATATTATGAAGATTAAAGATATATTAGAAAGCAATGATATACCATATGAGTTCATTATAATTGATGATGGTTCAAGTGATAACACTTGGGATGAATTACATAGATTATCACTTGAAATACCATCTTTACGAGCTATTAAATTTAGTAAAAACTTTGGTAAAGAAGCTGCACTTTGTGCAGGTTTAGATATAGTGAATGGTGATGGTGCAATTGTAATGGATGCAGATTTACAACATCCACCTGAAATAATTCCACAAATGGTCAAACTGTGGCAAGTTGAGGGATATGATGTAGTTGATGGGGTTAAAGAAAGCCGAGGAAGAGAAAGTATATTTAACTTTTTAACTGCAGGACTTTTCTATAATATGTTAAAAAAATCATCAGGGATTAATCTTAAAAATGCATCTGATTATAAACTTCTCGATATTAAAGTTATAAAAGCATGGAGAAGTATGCCAGAACGTGATACTTTTTTTAGGGCAATGTCTTTTTGGGTAGGATTTAACCGTACTATTGTTAAATTTACAGTGGCTAAACGAACTGATGGACAGTCAAAATGGTCTTTTATTTCACTATTTAAATTAGCGATTACGGCTATAACATCCTTTTCAGCAGTACCATTACATATTGTTACTTTTATAGGTATTCTCTTTTTAATTGGTTCATTTGGCTTAGGAATACATACTTTATATATGAAATTTAGTGGAATAGCTGTAAATGGATTTACCACTGTTATTTTACTATTATTAATCCTAGGTAGTGCATTAATGATAAGTTTAGGTATTATTGGAATATACATTTCTAGAATATATGAAGAAGTAAAAAGACGACCTAGGTATATTGTTTCAAAAGGAATTAACCAAGAGGTCAAATGAGTATATAATAGTTTAAAAGGTGGGAATTATTAATGTTGGATAAATCTATCCCATATTATCGTATTATTTTAAAAAGGAAAAGTGGAACGAAAGTTCCAGATGCCATTTTACCAGATGGTTTTTCTTTCGTATATTTTAAAAAAGGGGATGAAATCGATTGGGCTACTATTGAAACATCTGTTTTAGAGTTTGGATCAATTAATGAAGCTAAGGAATACTTTGTTAATAAATATATACCAAAAATTGATGAATTAATTAAGAGAAGCATTTTTGTTCAAAATGAAAAAGGTCAAAAAGTTGCAACATTCACTTGTTGGTATGAAATGCTTAACAAACAACAAGTACCTTTTATGCACTGGGTTGCATGTCATCCTGAATATCAGGGCCGTGGGATTGGTAAGGCACTTATTGCTTATGGTATAAAAAAAATGATTGAACTTGATGGTGATGTTGATATGTATATACCAACACAAACCTGGTCATATAAAGCCATAAGTTTATATGAATGGGCAGGGTTTTATATCTTAAATAATAACAAAAAGTACGGGAAACATAAAAATCAAGCTAAAAAAGGATTACCAATAATTAACGATTTACTTTATAGTGGAGGAGATAAAAAATGAGTGAATTATATCAAAAGGAAATAAATAATATTATTAATACTGATATTGCTGTATTTGGTGCAGGACCTGCAGGAGTGGCTGCAGCAGTAATGGCTGCAAGGCAAGGCAATAAAGTATTATTAGTAGAAAAATCAGGTTGTTTGGGTGGTATGGGGACAAGTGGACTTGTACCTGCTTTTATGGCAGCTGGTGATGGTGAAAAAATACTATGTCAAGGATTTGGATATGAAGTTATTGATAAAATATTAATAGGGCATAAAAAAAGAGAAGAACTATTAAAAGGATTAAGAGAACATATTCCAATTGATCCAGAAAAACTAAAAGTTATATATGATGATTTAATAAAAGAAGCTAATGTTTATGTGAAATTATTTACACAAGCTATTGATGTTATAACAGAAGACAAAGTGGTTACCGGTGTAATCATTGCTGAAAATGAACAATTATCAATGGTACATGCCAAACAATATATTGATACAACAGGTGATGCAACTCTTAGCTATTATGCTGGAGCTGATTGTGTAATAGGTGATAAGTTAGGTGATACAATGCCTCCTACATTATGTTTTGTTTTATCAGGTATAGATTATGATAAATATTCACTTATTACTAAACGAATGAAAGAATATATAGAAAAAGCAATAAAAAACCAGGCATTTACAAATCCTGATAGACATGTTTCAGGACCATTTAGATGGGGCGAAAATGTTGTTGGAATGAACTGTGGACATATGTTTGATTCTGATTGTTTAACTAGTGATGGTTTAACTAAAGCTATTACTTGGGGTAGAAAAATAGCAAGGGAATTTACAACATTCTATAATGAATATGTACCAGGTTTTGAAAATGCAGAATTATGTGCAACTGCTACTGTGGTTGGAGTTAGAGAAACTAGACGTATTGTAGGAGAATATACACTTACAATAGAAGATTATAATCAAAGAAAAAGTTTTAAAGATGAAATAGGGCGATGTAATTATTCAGTTGATATACATAAAAATAGTGGAAGTGAAGATAGTTTTGCTCAGTTATTAAAAGAAATGAGAAAAACGTATCATATTGGGGATTTTGAGTCATATGGAATTCCACTTCGTTCATTAATACCAAAAGGATTTACCAATTTATTAGTTGCTGGAAGATGTATATCTACTGATAGATTAGTACAAGGTTCAATTAGAATTATGCCTACTTGTTTCATTACAGGGCAAGCAGCTGGATTAGAAGCTAGTAAACGAGTAAAATAACTTGTAAATAAAAATATGGCAAGTTATACTTTACCTATTAAATATGAAAAGGTGTAACAATCAATGAATGAATTCTATCTAAAACATGTGCAAAATTTAAACAATTTAGATGTTAATAAACGCTTGAATAGTTTAGCAATATTAGCAGAAGGTATTAAATCTGAAATAATTAGTAAACCTATTCAAGGTAATGATGTTAATAACCATATTCATACTTGGTATTCTTTTTCTCCTTATTCTCCAACTAAAGCAGTTTGGATGGCTTATACAAATGGGTTAAAGACTGCTGGAATAATGGATCACGATACATTAGCTGGATGTGATGAATTTATAAAAGCTGGGCAAATCATTGGATTAGCAACTACTATTGGATTAGAACTTAGAGTATCAATGAGTGAAACACCTTTTACAGGTGCTAGAATCAATAATCCTGATCAACATTCAATAATTTATATGGCAATGCACGGCATTCCACATCATCAAATTGATAAAATACAAAAATATATTAGACCATATGGAGAGAAGAGAAATATTAGGAATAGTCAAATGGTTGATAAACTTAATGCTCTTTTAAAACCATATGAAATTTCAATTAACTTTGATAAAGATGTAGTTCCTCTTTCTAAATGGACTGAAGGAGGAAGTATAACAGAACGTCATATTTCATTTGCTTTAGCTCATAAAATGATTGATAAATTTGGTAAAGGTAAAAACCTTGTGGAATTTTATAAAGATACATTGAGTTTACCTTTAACATCAAAAGGTGAAAGTCTTTTAGTAGATGAAAATAATCTAGTTTATGATTATGATTTACTAGGTGCAATAAAATCAAATATGATTGATAAGTTTTATTTACCAGCTACAGGGGAATGCCCAGATGTAAAAGAAGCATTATCAATATGTAAAAAATCAGGTGCTATTTCTGCTTATGCATACTTAGGAGATGTTGGAGATTCAGTAACGGGTGATAAAAAACCACAGAAATTTGAAGATGGCTTTTTAGATGAATTAGTTAAATACTTACATCATCTTGGATTCAATGCCATAACATATATGCCTTCTAGAAATACAATGGAGCAATTAAGTAAAATAAAAAATCTTTGTGATTATTATGACTTATTTCAAATTAGTGGTGAAGATATTAATTCTCCAAGACAACAATTTGTATGTGTAGCTATGAGAAACCCTGTGTTTAATAATTTAATTGATTCAACTTGGGCGTTAATTGGTCATGAGAAACAAGCAACTATAAATCAGAATTATGGTATGTTTAGTGAACAAGTAATTGAAGAAATGCCTTCTTTATATGAACGTATAAATTATTATAAGAAAAAAGGGATAAGTAAGTAAATAAATAACTTAATATTTATTGATGTTAATGGGATATTTATATATACTCAATTTAATGTTACTTAAGGGGGAAACACTGATGAATAAGAAACAATTAAAAAAACACTTTGATTTACCAACTAGTATGGACCGCTCAGCACCTTTTTGGTCATGGAATGGAAAAATGACACCAAAAGAAGTAAAAAGCCAAGCACATGATATGCACCTAAAAGGAATGGGTGGTTTTTTTATGCATTCCCGAGTTGGTTTAGATACAGAATATATGTCAGAAGTTTGGCTTGATGCTATAAAAGGAGCATGTGAGCAAGCTAAAGAAGATGGTACATTAGCATGGTTATATGATGAAGATAGATGGCCATCAGGTGGAGCAGGTGGGATTGTCTGTAATACAGATGCAGATAATGCTTCAAAAGGTATGACAATTAGAGTTAATGATGATTCATTTACAGGTGTTATAAAAAAATACTTTGCAACGATAAATGAAAATAAGCTTATTTCATTGAGAGAAGATGATGAACAAATAAAAGACAATGAAGTACAATTAATTTTAGGGTATGATTATACACTTCCTTTAGAATGGTTTAACGATACTCCTGGTGTTGATAACATAAATAAAAAAGCTGTAAAAACATTTATTGATTGTACTTATGAAGTATATAAAGATGAAGTGGGACAGTCCTTTGGTAAAGAAATACCAGGTATATTTACTGATGAACCAGGTATTGATAGTTCTATAAGAGAATATGAAAAAAATGATTTAGGTCGTTTACCATGGACAAAAGAACTTGCAGAATTTTTCTTAAAAAATAGAGGATATGATTTTTATACATTAGCTCCATATTTATTTTTTAATGGAGAGTTTTCTAAAAAAATAAGACATGACTATTTTAGAACAATAGGTGAAATGTTTACTACTAACTTTACAAAACAAATTTATGATTGGTGTGATAGTAATAATTTGTTATTCACAGGACATTTTTTAGCAGAAAACCGATTAGGTTCATATATTTTGCTAAGTGGAACTATTATGCCTAATTTCGTGTATGAACATATTCCAGGAATTGATATGCTTGGAGAAAAATGTGATGAATTCATGACAATTAAAAAATGTACATCTGTAGGAAATCAAATGGGTAGAGAACGTATGATGTCAGAAACTTATGGTGTTTCAGGATGGGAATTTACTTTTGAAGGTCAGAAGTGGATTGGAGATTACCAGTTTGTTTTAGGGATTAACTTACGATGTCAACATTTAACTTGGTATTCCATGAGAGGATGTCGTAAGCGAGATTATCCACCACTATTTAATTATCAAACAACATGGTGGGAACACAATAATTTAGTAGAAGATTATTTTGCTAGAATTTCTGCTATTACTTCTAAGGGGAAAGCAATAAGAGATGTGCTTGTTATTCACCCTCTTTCAACAGCATGGACTAAAATGGATTTTGATAGAGATGATAAGCGTTTATTTAACATTCAAATTGAAGTTGATAAATATGGATATGATTTAAATGATTTTACAAAATTCATGTTGGGACAACATTATGACCTTGATTATGGTGATGAAGATATAATTGAAAAATTAGGAAGTATTAAAGATGGAAAATTTATAATTAATCAAGCTTCATATAAGTTAGTTATTATTCCTAAAAATACAGAATCATTATATAAATCTACAGTCGATAAGTTACTTTTATTTATGAAACAAGGTGGAACAGTAATTTGTGTAAAGAAAGCTCCTATATATATTGAAGCTATGGCCGATGAAACAATTGAAGCGCTAATTTCTCATGATAAATTTGTAGTTGTAAAAGACAACAAACAATTAATAACCTTGATGGATAGTATATTAGGACGAAATGTATCGATTGTTAACAAACAAGATTATGAACAAGAGCAATTAATGTATATGCTTAGAGATCAAGGTGATTGTCAATCATTGTTTGTTATTAATAATGACCGATACAAAGGGTATGATGTAACAATTAATATTAAAGGTAACGCAGTTGAAGAATGGGATTTATTAACAGGTGATGTAAATCAAGTTGAATATGAAGTTAAAGATAACAAAGTAAGCATCAAAGTTGAATTTGGACCATGTGATTCTAAGATGTATATGATAAATGATAATGCATTAGCTCCTATAATAAAAGATGAAACACCATATGAAGTTTTAAAATATTTAGGTCCTGAATGTACATTTACTAGATGTGACCCTAATGCACTAGTACTTGATATGTGTCGTTATTCAATAAATAATGAACCTTATTCAGATGAACAAGAAATCTGGATTCATCAAGAATCATTTAGAGAGCAATTAGAAATGACTTCTATCAAACACAACAGAGGTGTACAAAGATACAAATGGATATATGAAGATCATAAAAACAATAATATCCCATTAAAACTTAAATATGAGTTTACGTGCCTTGATGAACCTAGCAATACTTATTTAGTTATTGAGCGAATTGAAGAATTTTCTAGTATTACATTAAATGGGCAAGATATTCCAATTATTGTTGATGGATGGTATATGGATAAAAGTTTTGGCAAAATAGCATTAGCAGGTATAAAACAAGGAAATAATGAATTAGTACTAAATTGTAATTATACTCATGATATGGAACTTGAGAATATTTATGTAATTGGTGATTTTGGAGTAAATGTAAAAAGGCAATTAGTAACTGAACCTACCAACATGCATTTTGGCGATTGGACATTACAAGGATATCTATTTTATCCAGGTAGTATGATTTATCATTTCGATTATGAATATGATGGTAAGAATAGCCAAATTAAACTTGATGTTCCTTCATTTTCTGCTGCTGTAATGGAAGTATATGTAAATGGAGAAAATGCTGATTACATTCCTTGGAAAGCAAAAAGCCAAGTTATGATTACTAAATTACTTAATAAGGGAAATAATCAAATTTCCATTAAATTAATTGGAACTCCTAGAAACCTATTTGGTCCTTTCCACTTTGCTAATTGTGATAACAAATATCATAGTAGTTATGTTTTTGCACCTGATGAGTTTGAGTATACAAGTGATTATAAAACTCACCCATATGGTTTGTTTAATCAGGTTTACATTTACGGCAAATAATATATAATAATAGATATAGATTTTTGGGAGGATATACATGGTAAAAGTATTAGGTTTTGATTATGGAGCAAGTAGTGGACGAGCAATGCTTGGAACTTTTGATGGAAATAAAATTACCTTAGAAGAAGTACATAGATTTTCAAATGATCCAGTTAAAATCAAT
>JAUUZV010000088.1 GCA_030592085.1 Clostridia bacterium
AATTTCTATATATTTAGAAAGGGGAAACAATATGCTACAATTTGACGTTGAAATGGAACAATTTGCGCAAATTAAAGTAGTTGGTGTCGGCGGTGGTGGAAACAACGCTGTCAATAGAATGATTATGTCAGGTTTACGAGGTGTTGAATTTATTGCAATCAATACTGATAAACAGGCATTGTTTATGTCAAAAGCTACAACAAAAATACAAATCGGTGAAAAACTGACTAAAGGACTGGGCGCAGGTTCAGTTCCAGATATAGGAGAACGTAGTGCAGAAGAAAGCAAAGATGAAATTGCTGCAAACTTAAAGGGAGCAGACATGGTCTTTGTTACTGCAGGAATGGGAGGAGGCACTGGAACTGGTGCTGTTCCTATTATTACTCAGATAGCAAGAGAAATGGGAATTCTTACAGTTTGTGTTGTTACTAAACCTTTTACGTTTGAAGGGAAAAAGAGAAGTGATAATGCAAAAGTAGGTATTGAAAAATTACAAGATACTGTTGATACATTAATTATTATTCCAAATGATCGTTTACTTGAAATTGCTGATAAAAAAGCTTCTATTGTGGAAGCATTTAATATTGCAGATGATGTATTACGATTAGGAGTACAAAGTATCTCAGATTTAATTGCTATACCTGGATTAATTAATCTTGATTTTGCTGATGTAAAAACAGTTATGATTGGTGCTGGTCTTGCACATATGGGTATTGGACGAGCAACAGGAGATGACCGTTGTGAACAAGCGGCAAGACAAGCAATACAAAGTCCATTATTAGAAACTTCAATTGATGGAGCAAAAAAAGTACTTATTAATATAACT
The DNA here is from genome assembly GCA_030592085.1 of Clostridia bacterium. GTDB lineage: Bacteria > Bacillota > Clostridia > DUPQ01 > DUPQ01 > JAFGUQ01. The sequence continues at coordinate 827 of JAUUZV010000088.1, forward strand.
GGTGGTTCTGATTTAGGATTATTAGAAATTGATAGTGCAGCAAACATGGTATATAAAGCATCAGATTCTAATGCTAATATAATATGGGGTGCAGCTATTGATGAAAATATGGGTGACGAGGTAATGGTCACGGTTATCGCCACAGGGTTTGATGGTGTTAGACCACCTAAAATATCAAAAACTATCGCGGAAATATCTAAGAATGAAAACAATGAAAATAGTGAAGTAGATGAAGAGCAAGTATCTAATGACGAATTACCTACTGATGAAGAATTAAGTGAAACACCTGATGTAGAAATTGATGATGATGACGATGATGATTTAGGAATAAGTATTCCTAAATTCCTACGAAAGCTATAAAAGGAGTAAATGATGAAATGTCCATATTGTGGATTTGAAGAAGATAAAGTAATTGATTCTAGACCAACTGAAGAAGGTTATGCCATCAGAAGAAGGCGAGAATGTATTCACTGTCTAAAAAGATTTACTACGTATGAAAACATTGAAAGAAAACCTTTGATGGTTATTAAGAGAGACCGCTCAAGACAAGTTTTTGATTCATCTAAATTATTAAATAGATTATTAATTGCATGTGCAAAGAGACCTATTCCTATTGCTATATTAGAACAGATAGTAGAAGAAGTTGAAAATTCATTTTTAAAAGATCATCTCAGAGAAATTACCTCGACAGCTATTGGTGATATGGTATTAGCAAAATTAAAAGAGATTGACGATGTTGCTTATGTTAGATTTGCTTCAGTTTATAGGGATTTTGACGATGTAGATACTTTTGTAAAAGAGATTAAAAATTTAAAGAAACTTAGGTAACATTAATGAATCATTTAACATCAAAAGAACGATTATTAAATACAATTACAGGAAAAGAGATAGACCATTTAGCATGGTCTCCCTTTTTAGCTTATTTTTGGGATTTTCAACCTGAAGAAATTAGAAAAAAAGGAATGATTTCATTTTATAAGGAAATAGGTGCTGATCCAATGCTTCGTGGTTGCTGTACTTTAATTATAAATGATTTTGTGGGTACAGAAATTAACGAAACCACTAAAAATGGTGAAAGAATGATAGTATATAACACACCTTTTGGTGAATTATCCTTTCATTATGTATATGCTAAAGAGAGTAATACATGGTTTTTAACAAAACATCCAATATCAACTAAAGAAGATTTCCAGCTTTTAATTAAACTATATAGTACTTTAACTATCCATAAAAATTTTACTAAATACGAGAATTTAAAAAAAGTAGTAAAAGATGAAGCATTACTTATCCCAATTATTGGAAGTGAAATGAAAAGTAGTTTTCAAGCACTTTTAGAGAGATGGGTGGGAACGGTTGAATTGAATTATGCTTTATATGATTATGAAGAGATTGTATTAGAATTGTTACATGTGATGCGAGAAAAATCAAAACAAGCGGTTAATATTGCTAGTGAATGTGATGCTAAAGCTTTTCTTTTTTGGGAAGATAGTTCTACTACTAATATTAGTCCATCACAATTTGAAGATTATATTCTACCAGAAATAAATAATTGGGCAGATATATTACATGAAAAAAATAAACTTCTAGTCCACCATGCTTGTGGATCACTTAAAGGTTTATTACCGCTTATCTCCACATCAAAAATAGATGTGCTTGAATCAGTTTCACCACCTCCAACTGGAAATGTATTTGCAAGTGAAGTTAGAGAAGCACTACCAGACCATATGTCAGTAATTGGTGGTATTGATGCTGTCGTATTACAAACTTATTCCATTAATGATTTGAAGGAATACGTAAAAAATATTATAATGGATACAAAAAGACACAGATTTGTTTTAGCAAATTCTGATTCTTGTCCACCTGGAGTAGAGATAGAGAAGTTCAAAATGATATCAAAATTAGTTAAGGAGTTAACATGCTAACGTTTGTAGAAACTAAAAAAAAGCATATAAAAGAACTGACTAGAATCTACAATTATTATATTGAGCATTCAACTTCTACTTTTCATAAAGAAAAATTTAATAAAAAACAATTTAAAAGATTAGTTTATTTTGATGATATTTTATATGGTACTTTTACAATTTTCTTTGAAGATAAAATAATTGGTTACTGTATGATATCTCCTTTTAATTTTAGAGAAGCATATAGGGCAACTGTATTTGTAGCTGTTTATCTAAAAGAAGAATTTACAGGAAAAGGGTATGGAGAAAAAGCTTTGCAATTTTTAGAAAAACGAGCACTAGGATTACCGATTCGCTCATTACTTGCCTTAATATGTTTAGAAAATGAAGGTTCAGTGAAACTATTTGAAAAATGTGGATATAATAGAGTGGGAGTTATTAAAAAAGCAGGTGTAAAATTTAACAGATTATTAGATGTGGTCTATTATCAGAAAGTAATCAGACCAAATTTCTTATAACGAGGGGGAAAAATGGAAGTTACAGTAAAACAGTTATATAAAGAATATAAGTTATATGAAGGACAACTGGTTACCATTAAAGGATGGGTTAGAAGTAACCGTAATTCTAAATTCTTTGGGTTTCTTGAAATAAATGACGGAACGTTTTTTAGTAATGTTCAAGTTGTTTATGAAGAAGAAAAATTAGGTAATTTTGATAGTCTTTTAAGATGTACTATTGGATCTGCATTAATTATTAAAGGAACACTTGAATTAACACAGAATGCAAAACAAGCATTTGAGATTAAAGCTACAAAAGTAATAATAGAAGGAAATGCTGATGCTGATTTTCCATTACAGAAAAAGAGGCATACTTTTGAATATCTAAGAACTATTGCTCATTTGCGCCCTAGAACTAATACTTTTTCAGCTGTATTTAGAGTACGCTCATTACTAGCTCATGCGATTCACAGTTTTTTCCAAGATAATAATTTTGTATATGTTCACACACCAATCGTTACAGGAAGTGATTGTGAAGGAGCAGGTGAAATGTTCAGAGTAACAACTCTTGATAGTTTACACCCACCTCTTAATGATGCTAAACAAGTTGATTATACAAAAGATTTCTTTGGTAAAGAAACGAATTTAACCGTGAGTGGCCAATTAGCAGTTGAAACATATTGTATGGCTTTTAAAAACGTATATACTTTTGGGCCAACCTTTAGAGCTGAAAATTCAAATACAGCAAGACATGCATCTGAGTTTTGGATGATTGAACCTGAAATGGCATTTTGTAATTTAAAACAAAGTATGAAAATTGCTGAAAAGATGATGAAATACATTATTAATTACGTAATGGAAAAAGCACCTGAGGAAATGGAGTTTTTTAATAAATTTATTGAAAAAGGATTATTTGATAAATTACGTGTTGTTACTTCAAGTTAATTTGAACATGTGACATATACTGATGCTATTGACATCTTATCTAAGAGTGATAGTTCTTTTGAAAATAAAGTATCATGGGGAGTTGATTTACAAACTGAACATGAACGCTTTTTAACAGAGCAGTATTTTAAAAAACCTGTTTTTGTTACGGATTATCCTAAAGATATTAAAGCTTTTTATATGAGAATGAATGAAGACAAAAAGACTGTGGCTGCAATGGATTTATTAGTTCCAGGAGTTGGTGAAATCATTGGGGGTTCACAACGTGAAGAACGATATGATTTATTAGTTAATAGAATCCAAGCAATGGGAATGAATATTGATGACTATTGGTGGTATCTTGATTTAAGAAAATATGGGACAAATAAACATGCTGGATTTGGGTTAGGATTCGAGCGAGCGTTAATGTACTTAACAGGTATGGCTAACATAAGAGATGTGATTCCATTTCCAAGAGTTCCAAAACATGCAGAATTTTAGGAGGCATTATGAATAATGAAAATACTAATTTAGATGGAAATATTGAAGTTTCTGAAAGTGTAATTATTACATTTGTTGAAAAAGTTGTTTCAGAAATTAAAGGCATTTCCATAAGTAAAAAGAAAAAATCTATTAAAGTTACAACCGTTGAAGGTGGTAAAAAAATTGATTGTTTCTTAGAAGTTAATTATGGCGTTATTATTCCAGAAGTAGTAAAAACTTTACAAAGCGAAGCTAAAAAGACTATTAAGTTAATGACGGGTGTTATTATTACTGAATTTAATGTGGTTATTGATAGTCTCAATATTGATACATTATTGGAAAAATAATTTATGAAAAAAATGTGGGTTAATTCATTAATAGTTGTAGCCATGGGTGTTATGTTTGTCATACTTATCTTTTTTACTGATGGTATTAATCAATTGATTAACTTAATTAAAGATATTAATTATTTTTGGATGGCTATTGCACTTGTGTTTATGTTTTTTTATTGGAGTGCAGGTGCAATTGCACTGGCATTTTTAAAAAAGGGTATTTTAGAAAAATCCCATAAACCTAAACATACTTTTAAAACACTAATGATAGGACAATTTTTTGCAGCTATTACTCCTTTTTCTACAGGTGGACAACCTGCGCAAATATATTTTATGAGTAAACAAAATATTGATGCTGGTAAAGCAACTAGTATTATTATTATTAAATCTGTTTTGTACGCTACGTCAATGCTAATTATTTCTTTTGTCTTTTTCTTTATAAAAAAGAATGTATTGGTAACTCAAATTCCAAACTTTGTTTTATTATTTATTATAGGAACAATTGCAAATATTTTATTAATTTCCATGTATTTTCTGTTTTTACTTAATCGTGATGTTAGTGAGAAAGTTATTGTTCTTTTCTTAAAAGTAATTTCATTTTTTAAGAAAAAAGATGTGAACTATGTACAACGCCAGTTTGATAAAATTAAAGACTCACTAATTAGTTTTCAAGATGGTTTCAGAGTCCTTATAAAAAGAAAAGGATTTCTAATATTGGCTTACCTTAGTCAATTGCTACAGCATTTAGCAATTTTTTGTGTGCCCGTATTCTTAATAAGATCTATTGAAGGAACTTTTCCAAATCCTTTCAGTGTTATTGCTGCAACAGGGTTATTAATGATGATAACAGCACTAGTTCCAACCCCAGGTACAACAGGTGGTGCTGAAGGTTTAGGAGTATACTTCTTTGGTAGTTTCTATGTAAATTCACCTATTTTATCCGTTATTTTAATCTGGCGAATGATTACATACTATTCAACAATTTTATTTGGTGGGATATTTTGTCTAATTAATCAAGGCAAAGTTTTTGGTGATATTGATAGTGAATTATAAAGTAATTAGTTGTGAAGTTCTTAAAAATGAACTAACTTACCTGATTAATAAACATAATCTTGATTTAGATATTTCATATACAAAAAAATCAGCTCATGTTAAACCTGAACAACTACATGAAGAAATACAAAACTTAATAAATGAGTCTCAAAATTATGAATATATTTTACTTGGGTTTGGTTTGTGTGGAAATGCACTCAAAGGATTAAAATCAAACAATAGTCAACTAGTAGTTCCAAGAGCACATGATTGTTGTACTTTGTTTTTAGGTTCAACAAACAAATTTAATGAACTTTTTAGTGAAAATTTAAGTATACCTTGGGGATCGTGTGGATATTCACGAATTGGAGAAGAGTACTTAAGAGAAGATGTTTCATTAGGTGTTATGCAAGAAATGGAAGAATTAATAAAAATATATGGTGAGGAAAATGCTGAATATATTTATAAGACACTTCATCCTGATCATAATAATAACGATGTATATTTCATAAAAATTAATGAAACACATGACGATGTTGTTTATAAGCAATTTATTACTTCAATGAAAGATAATAATAAAAAGGTAACTGTAAAACAAGGAAGTTTAACATTATTAGAAAAACTACTAACAGGACAGTGGGATGAGCAATTTTTACTTATAAACAAACAAGCTTCCATTGGAGCAATTTATGATAAAGAACAAGTTATGTATTGTAAAAATTTGTAAATTAATATAAAATATAGAAGGAGATATTTTGGAGCATTTAATATTGGCTTCTGGTTCACCTAGAAGACAAGAACTTTTGAATAAACTGCACATTCCCTTTTCGATTGTTATACCATCAGTTGATGAAATACCATTTGTTGGAGAAAATTACCTAGACTATGTAAAACGAATGGCTAAAAACAAAGCTAATGCTGTAAAGAAACAGTATCCAGGACACCTAGTTATTGGTGCGGATACTATTGTATATAATGGAAGAATATTAGGTAAACCTGCTAATAAAGAGCAAGCATACGATATGCTTTCACAATTACAAGGGAAAACTCATAGTGTACTAACAGGTGTAACTATGGGTATTAATAGTATGGAAACTTTTGTAGTGAAAACTTTGGTTACTTTTTATACCATCAGTAAAAAAGAAATGTTGGATTATGTAGATAGTGAAGAACCTTATGACAAAGCAGGAGGATATGCTATTCAAGGTGAAGCAGGGAAATTTATTAAATCAATAAATGGTTGTTATTACAATGTAATGGGATTTCCTCTTTCAAAGATTAATGAGCAGTTAAAAAAATTAATTTAAATATCTCCTTAAATTGAAAGGAGATATTTTTTTGAAAAACAAATTAACAATGAAACAATTACCAATGATGGATAGACCTTATGAAAAACTAGAGAAATTAGGGAGTTTTGTATTGTCTGATGCTGAATTATTGGCTATAATAATTAAGACAGGCAACAAAGAAGAAACAGTTGTTGAACTAGCTAGAAAACTACTTAGAGACAATGGATTAGAATTTATTAAAAAGGCTGATTATTCAACTTTAATCACAATAAAAGGAATTGGTAGAGTCAAGGCCATTCAAATATTAGCTTTACAAGAACTTGCTATTCGTTTAAATACATATAAAGATGAGCACGTTCAGCAATATATTAGTTCCCCTGACGATGTTTCACTATTCTTAATGGAACGAATGAGATATTTAGAAAAAGAAATTTTTAAATTACTAATTCTAGATAATAAAAATAAAATAATTAAGTCTGAAAATATATCAGTTGGTTCACTAGATCAGACCATTGTTCACCCACGAGAAGTCTTTGTTGAAGCCATAAGGTATATGGCTAAGTCAGTTATTTTAGTACATAATCACCCAAGTGGAGATCCTAAACCTAGTAAACTTGATGTAAAAACAACAAAAAGATTAATAGAATGTGGAGACCTACTAGGTATTAAAGTGCTCGACCATATTATTATTGGTAATGGAGTAACATATAGTTTTAAAAACTCAGGTTTAATCTGATATAATAGAAGCAATAAAGCATGGAGGAAGAGTAAAATGGGCATTTTTGGTAAAGACATAGGAATTGATTTAGGAACAGCTAACACACTGATTTTTGAGAGAGGTAAAGGTATTGTGTTACGTGAACCTTCTGTTGTTGCCATTAATCAGAAAACAAAAGAAGTAATTGCAGTAGGCGAAGAAGCTAAAAAAATGATTGGTAGAACACCTGGAGCAATTCAAGCAATAAGACCATTAAAAGATGGAGTTATAGCTGATTATCATTGTACATTAGCCATGTTAAAATCATTAATTAAAAAAGCTACTGGTAAATTTCAATTAGTGAAACCACGAGTTATTATATGTGTACCAGCAGGCGTAACTGCTGTTGAAAAAAAAGCAGTTATTGAGGCTGGATTAGAATCAGGAGCCAAAGAAGTATTTATTACAGAAGAATCAATAATGGCAGCTGTTGGAGCTGGGTTACCTGTATTGGAACCAACTGGCAATATGATAGTAGATATTGGTGGAGGAACAAGTGAAGTAGCAATTATTTCTTTAGGAAGTATTGTAACTAGTACAACATTAAGAAGTGCAGGTGATAGCTTTGATGAAGCTATCACAAAATACATCCGTAAGAAGTATAGAGTCTTTATTGGTGATCGTACAGCAGAAGAACTAAAAATAACAATTGGAAATGTTTATCCTTCAGAGTATCCTGGAACAATGGAAATTAGAGGACGAAATATGACACAGGGACTACCTGTTAACTTAACTATAACTGCTGAAGAAATGGCTGAAGCTATGGAAGATATTGCAGATGAATTATATGAAGCAATTAGAAGTACTCTTGAACAAACACCTCCTGAGTTAGCAGCAGATGTTATTACTAATGGAATTGTTTTAACAGGTGGAGGAGCACTAATAAAAGGTCTTGATAAATATCTATATGAAAAAACTGGTAAAATTAATGTAAGAATTGCTGATGAACCTTTAGATTGTGTGGTTAAAGGAACAGGAATTGCGTTAGAAAACATTGATGTAATCAAAGTGGCAAGTAAAACATAAAGGAGTAATGGTGGGTACCCTTTTTAAAAATAGAAAATTTCAGTTAATCATCATTATAGTGCTGTTCTTAGTAATAGCGGTAATGTCTATTAATCGGTTTAGTTCTGTTAATATACTTAGGAATATTGTTACAGTTCCTGTTCAATTTGTTCAAAAAATTATTGGAAATATTGATAATTCTGTAAGTGAATTTTTTCAATCAATTAGGGATTATCAGTATGTTATTGAGGAAAACAGACAATTATCAAATGACTTAAATGTTCTTATGGAAAAAAATGCTCAATTAACTGATTTAGAAAAAGAGAATCAACGACTTCGTGATGCTCTTTTATTAAAAGATCAGTTTAGCTCATATAAATTAGTTGGGACAA
>JAUUZV010000190.1 GCA_030592085.1 Clostridia bacterium
AAAAACAAATAAAAACCCATGGTTTTCTTTTGTTATCAATATTCTCTTACCTGCATCTTTATCTTTGATATTATTTGTTGTAGCATTATTTATATTTTTAATACCATATTTCGAAGATACTTTATTAGATAGAAAACGTGAAAATATTAGTCAATTGACACAAGTTGCTTGGGGAGTCTTAGATGAGGCAGCTCAAGAAGTAACAAGTGGAGTAGTTTCTTTAGAACAGGCACAAGATTTAGCAAAAAAACGAATAGCAGCAATGAGATATGGTGAAGATAATAAGGATTATTTCTGGATTCAAGATACATCACCAAAAATATTAATGCATCCATATAGAACAGATTTAAATGACCAAGATGTATCAGATTATAAAGATGCCCAAGGTACGAGAATATTTGTTGAATTTTCAGAGCTTGCACTTAACGAGGGAGAGGGGTATTTTAGTTATGTCTGGCAGTGGATGGATGATACAGATAGAGTGGAACCAAAAGAATCATATATAAGATTATATGAACCTTGGGGATGGGTAATAGGTACAGGAATATATATAAATGATGTAAATCTAGAAATAGTGAATTTACGTAACTATATTGTTAAAATATCATTTGCTGTTATATTTATTGTTCTATTATTATTAATATATTTAATTAGACAAGGATTACTTTTAGAAAAATCTAGAATTAAAGCAGAAAAATTATTATTAGAATCTATTGATAGGTATCAAGCGTTAAGTGAAGCTGCAACAGAAGGAGCCTTATTTATTTATAATGGGCGTTGTAGATATGCAAATACAGTAATGTATGAGTTATTAAATTGTATGCCTGATAAAATTGAATTATTAAATATAAATGATGTTTTTCCAGATATAAAAGTTAATAAGGAATGGTTAACTTCTTTATCAAATAAAGAAGTTAATAATGAATCTAAAGTTATAAAAGGTGTCTTAAGACGTTGCGATAGTTCTTTGCTAAGTTGTAATTTTTCATTAAAAAATGGTTTAAATAATTTAACATCAGGTTTTATGATACTTGCAAAACGTACAGATGATTTATCAGAACATACAGGATCTCATACTGCTTTAAATAGATTATTGCATATACCTACAAGTATTGCTTCGGATTTGACTAAATCTATAAAAAATTCAGTAACGACAGATGAAGTTATAAATTCTTGTAAAAAGAAAGTTGATTTGGTTGTTTCATTACTTGAAAATGGGACATCTTCAATTGCTATAGCATCATTGATATCAATTATTTCAGATCTTGTGACACAAAAAATTATTGAGTTAAGCATTGATAAAATTGGAAGCCCACCTGCCCCATTTGTTTTTTTAGCATTAGGTAGTCATGGAAGACAATCACAGACACTATTTAGTGATCAAGATAATGCGATTGTTTATAAACTATCAGATAGTGATGATAAAAAGTCTGTTGCAAAATACTTTTTAGAATTAGGAAATATTATTTGTGATAAGTTAGAATTGGCAGGATTTCATAAGTGTATTGGTGAAAAAATGGCTAGTAATCCTAAATGGAATAAACCTTTATCGGTTTGGAAATCATATTTTGAAGAATGGATTAGAAATTCTGAACCTCAGCAAGTTGTAGAATTTAGTATTATGTTTGATTTTCGTCCAGTAGCAGGAGATTTTGAAATCACTACTGAACTACGAGACTTTATTTTTTCTGAAATGGAAGAAACACCATTTTTTATATCTCAAATAGCACAAAATGCTTTACTATTTAAAACACCAATGCGTTTGTTTGGTAATATTGTAACAACAGGTGGAAAAGATCATAAAGGGCGAATAGATGTGAAAACACCAGCAATGGCAATTGTAACCTTTGCAAGATTATATGCTATGAAAAATACAATTAATGAAACTAGTACTTTACTCCAATTAGATGCAATCAAAAGTTTGGGTATTATATTAGATTCCAAACATAGAGATATTGTGGCTGCTTTTGAAACATTAATAAGACTACGTTTATGGAATCAAGTGTTATCAATTAAAAGCAATCAACAATTAGATAATTGGATAGATCCAGATCAATTAAGTCATCTTGAAGAAACTATTCTCATAGAGTGTTTTAAAGAAATAGATGATTTACATACTCTTATTGAACGTGATTTTTTAGCATAAATATTATTGGTACAGTTTTTTTGAAATAAAATTTTTACTTTGCTTACCTTTTCTTGTTGAAAAGGCAGTAGCTATTAAAGGTATTGTTATTACAATAATAATAATTGACCAGTTTAAATTGAAATAACCTTGTATATGTTCAGCACTTTCGCTTATGCTCTAATTTTAGACCTTTTTTCAATTAGAATAGCTTGTTCATTGTTTGGATATATACGATATTCGTATGCTTTATTCATCACCCACCTATGCGCTCACTAAAGTGAGAAAGGAAGCATTGAGGTGGGCGACTTCATGTTAACGATGTTAAACAAATTTTTATTTCGTAAAAGGACAGTAATTAAAACACTGTCCTTTTATAATTAACTTCTTTTTATACTAAATTGATTTTCATTATTAAAACTAATCACATCTGTTAAACCATTTATAAGTTTAATTGTTAGAATTATATTTTCATCATCACCACTTCTTTTAATAGATCTGATTTTAGATTGTTTTTCATATACTTCCATAACAGAGACAAAAGTTGACTGTCCACCAGTTGTTTCTAACATAAGAGTTGGTAGCCATATACTATTATTTTTACCAATATGATCTTTCATCCTTGATAAATCTACCCAGGACTCGCAAATACATGCTGTTCTGTTATTCGATAAATCTGTGTAATTAAAATATGTTTCATTATCATGAAAAGTCACAGTGAAAGAAGAATTAGGTGAATAATCAGTTTTAAAGTTTTTCATAAATTGATATTCATCATATTGTGAGGATTTTAAAGTTAAATCATTCGTTTCTAAGTTTGTAAATGTACTTCGTTGAAATTTTCGATGGCTATTTCCACCAATGGTTTCATAAATATCAATTATATAAGAATCTTTATCATCAATATCATCCTTAGCTTATATTCTTAGTGATTTTTCTGCATTAACATATTCTTTAGCTTCTGCACAAATTACATTATAAAAATCTTTGCTTTCAAAAATTACAGTTTTCCCAAATTCAGGATATCGTAAGAAAGTTTCTGATTCAGACAGATTAACATGTTCTTGATTATCGATTACAACAATATTATGTGAACTTGGATGACGATACCACTTAACATGATTAGTAAACCAGCCGCCATATCCTACAGGTGGATAGCCAAATCCTGATATGATATTTTTACCTTTAAAAAATAGACCAAAATTTAAAGCTTCTTGATGAGAGTGATTAGCACCTGAATCATAAAGTAAAAAAGCCATTCGTTTATTTTGATTTTGCCCACTATGTAAAAAGGCCATACGGTATTGCTCATAGTTTATGCTAATTTGATTAGTGCATGTTCCATGTTCTGAAATTACTTGTTTAATTGAGTTAATCATTTGAACTTTATCTGATTTTTTTGCAAATAGGTCATCATCAAATAAATTATCAAATGAATATCCATTATTTATATATATTGTCTTTAAAAAATCCACATAATTAAAATGTTCATATAGTTTATATGCAAACCAAGAAGGGGAGTACCTTACTAATTTTTGAGCATTTGCTAAATATTTTGTTACTATAGATACATTTAAAGGACTTAACATATTAAAAGAACCTGTATCACCACAATGAGGATAGTATTTATTCATATACCATGAATCAATATGGAAACGATATGTCTTATATAATATTGGGTATTTAGTGAAAATTTCTTCAATAAAATCTTCACTTAACAAACTTAATTGAGAGAATAGGTCTAATAATAAACTAGGACCAATTGAGGCATATCCTGCTACACCTTTTTCACCTGGTAAACCATCTATTAAAGTATTCTCTGTAATAATATGATCTAAACCGATCATAATTTCTTCTTTGTTTTCTGGCCAATTAAGAATGATTTTTGTATTTAGTAAAGTAATATCAGTAGATGGGGGATTAGAGAAAATTTTATGAGAATTATTTAAAATATCTTTGAAAAGTTCGCTTTCAATCTGCTGTTGAATATCTAAAAAAGGTAGTTTTAAATAATTTGTTAGTTCTTCATCATTTTTTATGGCATCAAATACAATGTCATAAGAATTGACCATGTACTTGCAATCATTACAAGCACCAGCCCAATAACAAACATAACCGTTTGACTTATTAGCTTTCTCATACATAAGACCTTGTTTTATATAATCAAAGTATTTATGAAATTTTGATATTGAATGTAAAAGGATTGCTACTCGTGTGGCATAGGTTTGCTCTTTAGTCACTAAATAAGCTAATGAAAGTGCATTAATACCACCAATAATATTGGCTTCCCATTGACCCATGGTTAAATAATAGGCAATAAAACGATAATTCTCACCATCGTCATGTATATAACCATTACCATCATCAATATATTTACCACAAGTTAGTAGATTATTATCAGCTAACTCATAGGAAAATTTTTTATCTTTAGTTAAACCAGATTTATAATAGGATTCAAAATCATTATCTGGAAAGAATCTATCACAATGAGGACATTGTACTTTGTAAGGATGATTTTTTATATCTAATTTCCAATTATACATCAATACAGGGTTACCACAATCAGGGCAATTACCATAAGATAATACAAACCAAGAACGTAATAGGTTTTCAGAAAACATAAGAATGTATATCTGATCAAAACAAATATTTAGCCAAAAACTTGCATCGTATATTATTTCATTATACTTTTTATCTGTTA
>JAUUZV010000125.1 GCA_030592085.1 Clostridia bacterium
ATGATAAAATCTTAAGATTATTTAATACACTTTTCATCATGATTTTTCTAATAAGTCTATTATACATTGCAGGAATTTTTATATTCTTCATATAAATATTTAATACTAACTTTTTTATGGATTTTTTATAAGTTTTATTAAAAGGTATTCCTTTATTAATTGCTTTTGCAAGTTTATAACCACTGCTTAGAGCATAACTAATTCCTTCTGCTGAAGAAGGACTAATAAGTGAGGCAGCTTCTCCAACTAAAGCAACTTGCTCACTTACTAAAGCAATTTGATTAATTTTTCTTGTTCTATTTATGAAGGCACCCTCTGTTTTCACTTCATCGCCAATATCATAGCCAAGTTTAGTAAGTTTATTTATTAATAAATCAAATTTTACATTAGGATTATCTCTGTTTTTAAAAGCACTGCCAATAATTAAATATTTGTCTTTTTTAATAGCCCATGAATAAAAATCTGTTATCTCGCTATCAAATATTGATAAAAAGTATGGCATATCATTTTTAGTCTTATACCATTTTTGAATTGAAACATATTTATCTGATATAGGGCTATTAAAAGATTGTTTCCTAACTTTAGAAATAGCACCGTCTGCTCCAATTAAAATCTTACAGTAAATATTTTGACTTTTTTGATTTGATATAAAGTTTACTTTATATAATTCTCCTTCTTTTTCATAATCCTTATATACACTATTATATGAAATTTCAACTTCATCTGGAATTAATGATAAGAGCCATCTATCAAATTTAGCTCTATTAACATTAATGTAATATCGTTGATAGAACCTTGTTATATTATTATCAAAATCATGTGTTTTTACAGCAAATATTTGTGGATCTTCTAATACAGATTTTGGTACACCTAAATTTAGTTTTGCTAACATTTTTTGTGCATCAGGTGCTAATAATCCACCACAACACTTTTCATATTGACCACTAATTTTTTTATTTTTCTTATCAATGATTATTACCTTATACTTTTTATCAAGATATCTAGCCACAGTACTTCCTGCAGGTCCACCTCCAATAATACAGATGTCATAAGTTTTATTGTTCACCTTTATACACTCCAAAATTACTATTTATAGTTTCACAATTCATACATACTTCTCTATGTACTGAAAACAGCTGCCCACAAGTTGGACATGTCCATCTCTTATTTTCTTTTTGCAAAAATTGGTCTATACCATGTTTTTTAATATAATTTACATTATAAAGCATACTCATCCCATATTTAGTGGTATATCGTTTATCTAATTGTTTCATTCTTTTACAAGGATAGTCATCACAATAGCTACAATATGGATGTGAAAGGCTTTGTAGTTTCTCACAATTTTTCACTATACAAACCTGGCATTGATGGGGTTTATTAGCATCATCATTCAAACACCCATTACAAGGTTTGTTTTTTCTGGTTTTTGCTATACATAGAGCACAGTTCATTCCACATGGTGCAATATGTTCTATCAATAATCCTTTCATCAATCCTCCTTATTTGCGATATTTTTTTAAAAGAAAATTCACTGTTATATTTAAGGCCCCTTTACTTACATATTATACAGTAAAGCAGTATTACTAATAAAGTATCATTTTCTATTAATAATCATAAGTAATATCACTAGAACCTGTAATTGGAATTTTTTCTCCTAAAAAAGTTGGATTTGGTTTAAGAATATGTACATAAACATAATCTTTAACGCGAGCTAAATATTCTCGTATTTGTAGTTTAATCATTTCACTTCTAGGATATGTTCTTATATCTGCTTTTACACCATAAACATTAATTCCCATTTTCCTAGCAATATATACAGAGCGAGTTAGGTGAAATTCTTGAGTGACAATAATTGCACTTTGTACTTGATATATTTCACTAGCACGAAACATTGATTCATAAGTAGAAAATCCTGCATGGTCTAAGAAAACAAATGATTTATCTATCCCTATATTTAAAACATACTGTTTCATTCCATTTACTTCATCATAATCTTTTCGTCCATGATCACCTGTTAATAATAGAGTATCTACATACTTATTTTCAAAAAGAGAAATGCCTACATCTAATCTATCTTGTAACATGGGACATGGTTGGCCATTTTCATAAACAGCCGCACCTAAGATAATAGTAGTTTGAAAATTATCATTAATTTTTTCTTGTTCAATAATATATTGTTTTGAAAAGGATAACATACTAACATTAGCAAATACTGTAAAAGAAATGAGTAATAAAAATATTATTATAAATATAGAAAAAAGCCGGTTTAACCGACTTTTCAAATTATATTTTTGTTCCATGCTCTAACAAGTACTCTTCAGCTTCTTTACTCCAAAGTCCATTATGTTGATCACAAATATCTGCAAGTTCTTTATATCCTAATTGTCTGAAATCTGAAATAGCAGCCAATGACATTTTTATTCCTGTATAGATTAGTTTTTTCCCACCAGGTATATTTGGTAAATTTAAAGTAGTTTCTGCAGCTGAATCTAACCCTCCAATATGAGTTACCATGGTAGCTGGGTTTAATTTATCAACTGCAACCATATCTAAGCACTCTTTCATATCATCTGTATTTCCACCTGATGTTCCAACAATATGGTGAGCTGCATAATGCACATCATAAAAATTAAACATAGCAGAAAATTGTTTATCAGTTGGTCCTGCAAAGAAATTTAGACAACCATCTTGTCCTAATATTTTATCTCCCTGTTCTACTACAGGTTTAACAGGAACAAATACAAATACGTCGTCATAACCTAACCCGTCAGTTAAATCTAATAAGGTTTTTACAGGGTCTTTAACATTACCTGTATTTACATAAATTAATTCAACACCTTTTTCACTTGCCCATTCTTTGGATAATAATTGTTCGGCTCTATCTAATCTATCTTGATTAATATCAGTTACAACTAATTTACTAGGTTTAATTGGTTGATTAACAGCATAGTCGATGGCACCTAATCCCATTGGTCCAACACCTGCTAAAATGGCCATATTCCCGCCTTCTTTAATTTCCATTGTATGTTTATAACTACCCATAGTTGTATGATACATTGCATGAAATGCTCCAATAATACAAGAAACCGGTTCAGCTAATGAACCTTGAAAATATGAATCCCCTTTATAAATTAATAAGCAGTCCATTTCTAATACTTCTTTTGGAATAATAATATACTGTGCAGTTCCACCTGTATATGCAAATGAATAACCAGGTGCAGCATAAGGATTACTTGGATAATTTAGATTTGTCTGCATAGTAAACTTATCTCCAGTATGGAATTTTTCTTTATAATCGTTACCAATCTCTATTAATTCGCCACACATTTCATGACCAATGATAATTGGATTTGTTGCCACATCATCAGGAACTCTTTTATGGTTTGGTCCTAGGGATGCCGCTTTATATGATGACATACAAATTGAATCAGTCACTACTTTAGCCAAAATTTCATTATCCTTAATAGCTGGTAATTCAAATTCTTCTAATCGTAAATCTTTTACTCCATACATTCTTAATGCTTTTGTTTTCATTTCACTCTCCTTAATTTTCAAGTTTATTATATAGCACCTAATTTATTAGTCAACTATAATTAGAAATCCTCCTGCTAGTGGTCTCTCTTCTTGGTTATATGACAAACTATTAACAATTTGCTTGTTAACAATCATTTCAGCTGAAGCTCCCCCATCTAACATCGCAACATTTAAAAGTCCATAATCAATACACAAATCTGCTAGTTCTTTACCAGTTACTCCTGATGAGTATTCACCTTGTCGTCCATCTACAACAATAAATACTAATTTCCCACTATCATCAATTCCAACACAAGTTCTAGGATCATATTGATTTAATGTACCGATCCATGGATCATAGTCAGGTGCTACGTTTATTCCATCTTTTACTATCATTAATGAACATTCATATGCATTTATTGTGAAATCAAAATTAGGTTCAATATTAAGTGTTAACTGATCATATTGATTAAGCATTGTATATGCTGGTAAATTTCTAAAACACAAAATTACCCCTTCTTCTGGAATATCATATGGCCCATCTGTTTTAATAATTGACATTATTGTATTATCAAGTAAGTGAATTACTGTGTGAGGAAAATCAAGACGATCAGTTTTCCCATAGTATTGATTATATAGTGCAGATTGAATTGCTCCCTCTATTGGAGCATTTATTGTATCAATTGTTAATATTTCACTGCTATTTGTTTTTACATATATAACAGTATTTATAGTTTCAAAATATGCATGATCTTTAGTAATAATCAGACTGTTAAATCTACCTGTCCCGGCAGATAATAATGAACCATTATTAACAACCAACCCTGAAGGTCTACCATACATATAGAAAAATCCAGATGTAATACCAGCATATGCATCATTTTTAAAAACCATTTCACTTAGTGTTTCAAATCCATAAATTCTGTCAAAAGATAAATATGGAACTACTTTAATATTATTAATAGATAAATCAATTGTTAATATGTGAATATTATTATTTCGCCCATTAATTAGAATTTCTTCGTTTAAATAGGTAATTCCCTCTACTTGGTCATTAGGTTCTTCAGTAGTTGTTGGTAATGGACTATTAGTAAAGGAAGGACTTGTTGAATTTGTTAAGATAGGTATTTCTTCTGATTGGCAAGCAACAAAAGTACTTAATAACAATAATATAAGTATGAAAAAAAAGCGGGAATTTCTTCCCGCTTGATTATTATTTTCTTCGTCGTTCTTCAAGTTTAACAATTTTTGCTTTAATGATTTTATCAATATCATTTATGGCCTCTCCTGTACCAAGTGCTACACATGATATGGCATCATCAGCTACCATAACATCTAATCCGGTTTTTTCAGATAGAAGTTTATCTAATCCATCAATCAAACTTCCACCACCTGTTAACACTATTCCTCTATCTCCAATATCAGCTGCTAATTCTGGAGGAGTTTTTTCCAATACATTTCTTATTGCATCTTCAATAGTTAAAATAGGTTCTTCAAAAGCTTCCATTAGTTCAGTAGAAGTTATTTCTATGGTTCTAGGTAACCCTAATACTAAATTCCGCCCTCTAACTTTCATTGAATTCTCTTCATCTTTTGGATAAACACAGCCTATTCTCATTTTCATTTCTTCAGCCATTCTCTCACCAATTAGCATACTATGTTTTTTTCTCATAAAACGAATAATTGACTCATCTAGTTTATCACCTGCAGTTTTAATTGATTTACTTGTAACAATTCCACCTAATGACATAACAGCAATATCTGTAGTTCCACCACCGATATCAACAATCATACTCCCATAAGGTTTTGATATATCTAATCCTGCGCCAATTGCAGCAGCGATTGGTTCTTCAATTATATAAACTTCTTTTGCTCCAATATTATCAGCAGCATCTTTTACAGCCATTCTCTCAACTTCAGTAATACCACTTGGCACACAAATCATTACTCTTGGCTTGAAAAATATATTACGTTTTCCACAAACTTTACTAATAAAGTGTTTAAGCATTTTTTCTGTTGTTTCATAATCAGATATAACACCATCTCTAAGTGGTCTAATTGCTGTAATATTACTAGGTGTTCGCCCTAACATCATTCTAGCATCTTCACCAACTGCTAAAATTTTTCCTTCTTCATCCAAAGCAACAACAGAAGGTTCATTTAAAACAATTCCTTTACCTTTTATATATAATAGGACAGTTGCAGTCCCTAAATCGATTCCTATATCTAGACCAAAAGCCATTAATGATTCTCCTTAAAGTTAATTATTGTTTATCTTTTTTTATTATATCAAATGGAACTTGAATAGTCAGTAATTATTTCCGTTTCATAAATAGTAAGATTAAAACAGTGTTCTATTTGTAATTAAAAGAATTTTTTACGTTCTGCCCACAAACCAAGAGCTGGATTTGAAATATAGAATATTTCTTCTCCATCATCCATAATATTAATACCATCAACTAGTGTTTTAGGATTATATCGCTTAATAGTTTCACGGTAATTTGCATATTCATAACCAACGCCTTCTATTTCTTCTCTAGTCATTTTATCAACTGCATATGTTATGGTAAATCGTCCGTCTGAAGATCCATGAATTAAATGAGCTGCGACTGATAAATTATCTTGAATATCCTTTTTTGTGTCAACTAATAAAAGTGCTTTCTCTCTACCTATATATCCATATTTTCTAATTAAAATATCAATTTCTCCATCTTCACCAAATTTTTTAACAGAAGGAGCTAATATTAAAAGTTCACCGTCATCCGCTATCGCCATTCTCGTTCTATAAACAGCTTTATTACCTAACCATGTGCTTTTAAATTCTCTTTCATCTAAATAAACTACAACCTTTTTAGGAGCTTTATCTAGATATGTTAAATTTTTCTCTTGTGATAATCTAACAGCTTTTGAAAATCCTTCTCTAGTATTACCAATATATAATCCATGGATATCTGCACTATCTTTATTTTGAGTAGTTACTGTTAATACATAAAATAGTGGCATATCACCTAAAAAATGTGTCTGTGCATAATCAAAAACTTTTCTAACAGGTGTATAATCTTTTCCCATCATACGTTCCATCCCATATAGTGCACCTAACATATGAGATTGATTAATCATATTACTACCACCACAGCCCACTAAAACATTCTTTGAATAATTTGCCATGCCCACAACTTCATGAGGAACTACTTGTCCTATTGAAATAATTAAATCATAACTTTTATCAAGTAATAATTTATTAACTTCAACGTCTATCGCTTTATTAACTAATCCCTCTGAAACTTCAAACAAATAATCTGCAGGAACTTCACCAAGTTTCACCACATCATTTTTCCAATCATGAACTATGAATTTTTCATAAGGGATATCACCAAACATTAATGAACATTCATCTTTTGTCATTTTTTCATGTGTTCCTAATGCTGGAAGTATGTCAACAATGCAATTATCAATTAATAAGTCATAATACATTTTAGTTATTTTTCCTGCCATGGAATAAAACCTAGTTAAATCAGGAGGAATCAACAATACTTTTTCAAGTTTTCTCCTATTTAGACTTTTTATAATAGCTTTTTTTATTTGCTCATCTGTTACAGGTTCTTTGTTTTCATTAACAACTTCAATGGTATACATATTTATACTCCTGAAAAGGCTGAAAAGCCTCCATCAACAGGGATAACAGTTCCATTTACAAATCCTGAAGCCCCTTCATCAACTAACCACAATAATGTTCCAACAAGTTCACTTGGTTCACCGAAACGATTCATTGGTGTTTGTGCTAATA
>JAUUZV010000102.1 GCA_030592085.1 Clostridia bacterium
GCTGCCAAATACGATGTATCATGTGCATCTTCAGGTGTAGCTAGAGGTGGTATAAAAGGTAAACTTGGCAATAGTGTTAAAGCTGGAATTTGTCATAGTTTTACTTCAGATGGTCGTTGTATTTCTTTGTTAAAAATTCTATATACAAATTTTTGCATATACGATTGTAAATTCTGTATTAATCGAAAATCAAACGATGTAAAACGTGCTACGTTCACTCCTAAAGAACTCTGTGAATTAACATATAATTTTTATGTTAGAAACTATATTGAAGGATTGTTTTTAAGCAGCGGAATTATTAAAAATGCAAATTATACAACTGAGTTAATTTTTGAAACTATTATTATGTTACGAAATGAATATCATTTTAATGGATATATCCATGTAAAAATTATACCTGGTACAGATCAAATACTTCTAGATAAACTTGGTTCAATAGTAGATAGAATGAGTATCAATATTGAATTACCGTCACAAAAAAGCCTTAAACTTTTAGCCCCTGATAAAAATAAATATGATTTAATAACTCCAATGAAAAATATTAGTAGTAAAATTAAGCAAGCAAAACACCTTCGCAAACATTTTATTCATGCGCCTTCTTATGTTCCTGCAGGTCAATCAACTCAAATGATTGTAGGTGCAACAAGTGATAGTGACTTAACTATGCTTAGATTAACAGAAGCTATGTACAACAAATATTTATTGAAAAGAGTTTACTTTAGTGCTTATGTGCCAATAAACAGCGATCCTTTACTACCAGCAATAACAAATAAACCACCCATGTTTCGAGAACATCGCCTTTATCAAGCCGATTTTCTTTTACGTTTCTATAAATTTACTGCTAATGAAATCCTAACTGAGGAATCACCAAATTTTAATCAATTTGTTGATCCAAAATGTCAGTGGGCACTAAATAATCTTCATTTGTTCCCCATGGAAATTAATAAAGTATCTTATGAAGAATTGTTACGGATTCCTGGAATCGGTGTTACAGGAGCAAAGAGAATAGTGGCAACTAGACGGCTTGCTACAATTAAATTTGATCATTTAAAAAATATGGGTATTGTAGTAAAAAGAGCTAAATACTTTATTACTTGCCATGGAAAATATAATTCTAATGTTACCTTTGATGCATTGAGTATAAAAACACATATGGTTCTAAACAGTAATAGTAAATATAGTGAAAATCAACTATCTTTTTTTACAAGTAGATTACCACTTCTTGGGGAGGGTTCCAATGTTGCTTTATCAATTTGATGGGACATATGAAGGATTTATTACTAGTTTCTACTATGCTTTAAAAAACAATGAAACCCCCATCTTTTCACAAACAAATGAAACTCAACTTAACTTTCTTGATATTTCAATTGACGTTATTACCGATATGGTTATTTATAAAAAAATGGAAGCTTACTTAATTAATAAATGTACATATGATTGTTTTGATACAATTCACAAAGCATTTTTACACGATCAAGCTCCCCTATTTAATGACATATTCTATTTCACAAAAAAAGCGATGAAGTATAAAGAAGAAACATTATTTCTAAGAACTGATAATATTATCAACAATGTGTTACGTGCAAAACTCACCGTAGAAAGAGAAACACATAAAATGATTGGATTTCTTCGTTTTGCCAAAGTAACTCCTTCATTATTATTTGCAAATTACTCACCAACTAATAATGTCACTTCACTTTTATGCAATCATTTTACAGAAAGATATAAAAATTTTAATTTTGTAATTAATGATGTGAGTAGAAATATATTTGCAATTTATGATCAAAAAAAATGTGTAATTGGTACTTATTGTGAACAACATTTGACTCAATTTAATGACATTGATGATGATTATGAATATTTTTTCAAGATTTATCATCATCATATTGCCATTCCAGAGCGAAAGAATCTAAGATTACAATCTAATTTCATGCCTAAAAAGTACTGGAAACATCTTATTGAAATGAAGCCAGCTAATAATCTTATTGAATTTTAATATTAATGTATATATAATATAACTATATAACTATACGAATGACAAGAAAGGTCCTTAAATTGAGTAACATTAGATACACTACTAACTCTAGAATTATTTGATGGTCAAGTAACTGATACAAAGGATATTACTTGTGGCCATTTTTTTATTTCTTTATAATTACCGATTTAAGAATTTGCTCATTTGAATATAAACAATTTATACTATATCAATTGTCTAAAAAAGGAGATATATAATGAGACGTAGTAAGCGAGTTGATTCAGTTAAGAGTGAATATAAGATAATTATTGTTGATGATGATCAAGGTATCCTCGATTCTCTGTCATCTGTGTTAAATAGACAAGGATATTTAACCACTCAAATCACAAATCCACTAGAGGCTATTGAGCGAGTTAAAAATGAGCATTTTGATTTAATGGTACTTGATTATCTAATGTCTCCAATTCATGGTGATACTGTTGTTGAAGAAATTCGAAAATTCAACTCTGAACTTTATATCCTATTATTAACTGGTTACAAAGATCTAGCTCCACCACTTGAAACAATTAGAAAACTTGCTATACAGGGGTACTGTGAAAAAAGTGATAGATTTGATCAATTCATCTTATTAATTGAGTCAGGAATCAAATCAATTTCACAAAGGAGAACTATACAAAAATTTTCAGATGGATTAACAAAAATTTTACAATCTGTTCCTAATATTTATCAATTACAACCTATTGGTAGTATCTTAGAACAAATATTACGTGATTTACTACCATTGCTAAACTCACAAAACGCATTTATCCTTATGGATAATTATGCTGAATTATCAGTTGATAGCAACCAGAGTATTTTTAAAGGTATTGGCAAATATTCTGATGGAGTATCTCATTTTATTGATTATTTAGGTCATGAAATGATGGAACAAATTGGTAATGCACGTGTTAATAAAAATAGCCTTAGATTTTCTGATGGGATTATAATTCCCCTCGTAAATGAATATGGTAATTCAATTGGTGTTATTTTTGCAGAAATTGGACAAGGCGATATTGAAGGAGGAGTTAAATTACTTAAGTTATACTGCTCAATCGCAGCTTCATCAATTAACAATGCATTCTTACATTCTTTAGTTAATGAAAAAAATGATGAATTATCAAAAACATATGGGATGTTAAGAGAACGTTATATGGATACCATTGAAGCACTACGCTTAGTAGTTGATGCTAAAGATATTTATACACGTGGTCATTCAGATCGTGTCTCTTATTATGCGCTAAGAGTAAGTGAGAAATTAGAATTATCAGATATGATCACTGAAAAAATAAGAATAGGTGGTTTATTCCATGACATTGGTAAAATTGGAACATCAGATGATTTGTTATCAAAGAAAGAGAAACTAACAAATAATGAATATGATGAAATTAAAATGCATACTATTAGAGGTGCACATATACTATCAGCAGTAGCCATGTTTAATGATATAGTTCCAATTATAAGAAGCCATCACGAACGTTTAGATGGAACTGGTTATCCAGATGGATTAAAAGCAGAAAAAATTTCTATGGAAACTAGAATTATTTCTGTTGTTGATGCATTTGACGCCATGATGAGCGACAGACAATACCGTGAAAAATTAGGGCTTGAAACAGCAAGAAAGCAATTAAAAGATGGTGCTGGTACTCAATTTGATAGTTCCGTTGTAGAAGTTTTCTTAGAACTAACTCAAGACTTTGATAAATTTACAGTCGAACTAGATAAGTATCTCGAAGAAAAATAGTAAAAAAGCTCCTTTTAAAAGGAGCTTTTTTTTATTTAAAATAAGTTAAAAATTCTTTATTAAATTCAAACATTTCATCAACCATTTGTCTTATCTCTTCTAGTGATAAAACTGCTGAAGTTAATGGGTCAAAATAAATAGCTTGATATATTTTTTCTTTATCTCCAGTCATTGCTCCTGTTACAGCTAATTCTTCACATCTAGCTGAAGTATTCACTAATACTGCAAGATGATCTGGTAATGAACCTACAGCAATACTTTGTATCCCTTGTCTTGATGCTAATACAGGAACTTCTACACAGCAACCTTCTGGGAGATTATCAATTAATCCAAAATTACGTACATTTCCATTAAATTTAAACATAGTGTTATCACCAAAACATGCATTGAATATATAAGCGGCATACTCTTCACCTCTTTTTATATCAATCTCTTCTTTTTCTAACCATTCAGTAATATCATTTTTCCAATTATCTTTTCTTTCAAGATATGAATCTCTTATAAAAGCATAAACGCCTGGATTCCAATTAGTACCATTTGTACAATACTTTTCAATTAAGTCTTTTCTCTTTCTAAACCAAGCATTGTATTCTGAATTATGCCCACTTGACTCAGTAACATAATATCCAAAATGTTTATACATTTCATTTCTAACTAATTCTTGTTTATAAATCTCTTCATCATTTACTGCTTTCTTAATTAAAGGATAAGCATCTTCTCCATTCCATTGATAAGATAAATAAAAGGCTTGATGGTTAATACCTGCACATACATAATCAATTTCCTCTTTTGGAGCACCAATCCATTCGGCTAACATATTTGCAGTCCCTTGAACTGAATGACACAGGCCTGTTACTTTAACTGTACTTTGCTCTTGCATAGCTCGACATAACATTGCCATTGGATTTGTATAATTTAAAAATATTGCATTAGGACAATATTTTTCAATATCACGACATATACTTATCATTAATGGATAAGTACGTAAAAAACGAAAAATCCCTGAAGGCCCTCTGGTATCTCCTACATTTATATCAACACCATATTTCTTTGGAATTTCAATATCTTTACGCCACACATCTACATCACCTGCTAAAACTGTGCTTATAACTCCATCAGCATTTTTTAAAGCTTTAACACGATCTTTTGTAGCTGTAACTTTAGCTTTATAATTTCCTGCTTTGATTATTTTCAAAACAGCCTTTTTTATGTATTCTAAACGTTCATCATCAATATCCATTAGTGCTAGTTCACAATCGTTTAGAGCGTCAAATGACAAAATATCTTTTACTAATGTTCTTGTAAAACCAAAACTACCTGCTCCAATAAATGCAATTTTCTTCATTAATGTATCCCCTTAATTTATAATTATTTTTATTATACGCCAGTCCCAATATAAATAAAACCATTTTCTTTGACTGTTTCCTTATCATATAAGTTCCTACTATCATAAAAAATATTTCCTTTTAATAGCGATTTCACTTCAGTCAAATCCAAATTACGAAACTCATTCCATTCTGTTAAAATAATTAGTGCATCAGATTCACTTATAGCTTGTTTTGCAGTTGTAAAACAATTAATACTTGGAAATACTTTTTTCATACTTTTATTTCCTTTCGGGTCGTAAACATTTACTAAAGCGTTTTTTTCGAGTAAATCGCTTATTACAACTATTGCTGATGCTTGTCTAATATCATCTGTTTCTGGTTTAAAGGTTAAACCAAGCAAACAAATGGTTTTACCATCTAAGTTATCAAAATATTTTAATAACTTATTAACAACATTTTTTTTCTGCTTTATATTTGCTTTACTCACAGTATTTATAATAGTCATTGGTGATGCAAATTCATCACCTGTTACCACAAGTGCTTTTAAGTCTTTTGGAAAACAGCTCCCTCCAAATCCAGGGCCTGCATGTAAAAATTTCGGGCTTATTCGGCCATCTTTTCCTAGCGCTTTCTCAATATCTTTAATATTTGCGCCTACTTGTTCACACAAATTTGCCATTTCATTCATAAAACTTATTTTTGTTGCAAGAAAAGCATTATTTGCATATTTTACTAATTCAGCACTTTCAATAGAACATATTAAATATGGAGTTTCACCAATATAAATTGGCTTGTATAGTTTTTTTATTGTTGCAATCGCATGCTCATCATTACTCCCAATTACAACTTTATCTGGATGTGTGAAATCTTGAATAGCTTTACCTTCTCGTAAAAACTCAGGATTTGAAACTACTGATACTTTGAAATTACAATTACGTTTTATAAATTCCTGTTTAATAATTAAATCAACTTTTTTATTAGTACCAACTGGAACCGTGCTCTTAATAGCAACTACTAAATCCCCTGATGCCAATTTCCCAATATCTTTAGCTACTTGAAAAACTGAGGACATTTCAGCTTTTCCTTGTTCATTACTAGGTGTACCAACAGCAATAAAAACCACTTCAGTTAATGATAAAGCTTTATCTAAATCAGTAGTAAATGTTAATTTTTTGTTTTTAATACCTCTTGATAAATATTCTCCTATCCCAGGTTCATATATTGGTGATTGTCCATTTTTTAAAAGATTAATTTTGTTATTATCCACATCAACACATGTAACATCTAATCCAAAATCTGCTAAACACACACCTGTAACTAATCCAACATAACCTACACCAACTATACAAATTTTCATTAAGTTACTCCTTTATGTTACGTATTTTCTTAGGTAGAAAATAATTTAGTTCTTCACTTTTCATAGCATATAAAATACCACAATAAATAAGAACCCCAGTTACACCAATAATAATCAATCCAAGTATTTCATTTATAACAATGCCAGCAAACATATATGAGTATATCCACTTACTTACAATGTAAGCTCCACTAATGCTAATAGCAGTAGCTATTATTGTTCTTATAAAACATTTTAGATTACTCATAAAAAGTAATGATTTATTTTTAAAATATAATATATACATCATAAATAAACTTCTAGACATACTTGCTATCAAAGTAGCTAAAGCTAATCCTATATGAAAATATATTTTGACTAAAATCAAGTTAAACGTTACATTTAAAATAAATCCCAAAAGTCCTGATATAAGAATTATTTTTGTTTGTTTATTAATATAGAAAAATTTCCCCATAGTAAAGTTCATTGAACTAAATAACATTGAGATTGAATAAATCGCTACAATCTCTGCAACCATTTTAGTATTTGATGAAGAAAAAACACCATGCTCATAAATAACTGTTACAATAGCTGAAGCAAATACAACAAAAGCTACAACAACTGGTATTGCTAAAAATAAAGTAAAATTAAATACTTGAGATACTTTTCTTTTATACTCTTCCTTATTTTTTAATGATACTTCAGTTAATGAAGGAAAGACTACTTTCATAACTGCCCCAAGAATTAGTGTTGTAAATATACTTGTTACTCTATCTGCATAATGAAGTGAAGATATTGAACCTACTTGTAATGACGAAGCTAATATTCGGTCTACTAATTTATTAACAATACCACTTAAATTCCCTATTAATAGTGGCATTGCTAGTTTACCAGTTTTTCTTACATTTGGATCTTTAAATCCATTGACAGTCAAACTGTGTCTATATCCTTTCTTTTTAAGAATAACATTAAAATATATAATTCTGAAAAACTCACCAAAGGCATAAACATATGTAAATAATATAATATTTTCAGAATTTGCGAATATTAGTAGAAAAGAAATTGTAATAATGTTAAAGAAGTATGCATCAAAAGCAGATGAAATAAACATTTTACGACAATCGAAGTAAGAAGCATAAATAGTTGACATACTAATTGAGTAAGCAGAAAGCAGTGCAATCCTAAATATCCCTGCAGTAAATTCAATTTTTTCAATAGTAAAACCTTGTCCAAATAGTGCAATAATATCTTTAGCAAATATTCCAAGGACAATACATCCAATTAACATTAGAAGTCCAATAAAATTTAATAACCCATTAAAAAACTTCTCACCAGCTTCAATATTTTTCTCCGTTTGTATTCTAATAATCATTGGTTTCATAATTTGTGTAAATGCACCTGAAATTATGAAAATAAGACTTGTCATTGACATGGCAAAATAAAATGCATCGGAAGCATCCGTTGCACCATAATTTGCAGCAATTAAAGATTCTCTAAAAAAACCTAATATCTTATTAAAACTAAAGATAATTATTACAATCGATGTATTATAAAAAAAATTCTTTTTATTCATTTTATATCTTTTTTCCTCACCTACAATTATATAGTACTTTCATATTGTTTTAAATTGTTTTTTTTGATAAGATACTTTTTGAGAAGAGGTGTAATTATGAAATACATTGGTGAAACTAGATCACTTGGAATATGCTTGTTTTTTTCTATTATCTCATTGGGCTTATTTAATATCTATTGGGCACATACAGTAACATATGAAATTAGTGCTGTTCTTGATGATCCAAAACTTAATCCTGTTGTTGAAGCTGTTGGAGCCATTCTTACATTTGGAATTTACTTGGTCTTTTGGGTTTATAAATATGAAAAACAAATTGTAAAAATTTCTAAAGAAGAGGGTTATATATTAAAAGATTATGGATTCTTAATGTCCATTTTAACCATGTTTTTTCTTTTCCCAATTTCCATGATGATAATGCAAAAGCAATTAAATAACATATGGGAAAGTGCAGAAGGAAAAACCAAATAATAATTAATTTTAAATAATAATATATATAGTAAAA
>JAUUZV010000098.1 GCA_030592085.1 Clostridia bacterium
GTACCTTTAAATGATATTAAAAAAAAATTAGGAAAAGTAAAAAAATAACTATTTTACTGTACAACTTTTTGCATTTAGATATCTTCTAGAATGCCCTTATACCAAGGGTTATAGAGGATATTTTTAATTTTTACTGTAAAAGAGAAGATTTTAAATCAAATTATCTTTGATGTTTGATCATTATAAATTAACACATCACTTTTAGTAAATTTTTCTTGTAATAATTTTTTTAAATCTAGTGAAAATATTTTTTCGCTCTCATAATGTCCTAAAGAAATTATAAAGCAGTTATTATTACTGTATATTAGCTCATCATGATATTTAACTTCTCCTGTAACATACACATCACAATTTAAGCTTAATATTTCATCAATATAATATGAAGTGCTACCATTTCCAAATGCCACTGTTTTTATTGTTTCTTTTTTCTTTCCAATTAACTTAACATAAGGAATATCAAAGTTTGTCTTAATAAGTTTAATATAATCACTTGTGGAAATTTCATAATTTAATTGACCAATTCCACCAAAAAACCCTCCATTATCACCTTTATGAATTTTCTTAGATTCATTAACTAATAATTTGTTTGCAAATAAATCTCGCAATCGCCCATTATCATAATTTGTATGAGCAGAAATATATGCAATATTATTTTCAATTAATTGTAATATTATATTGTCAGTAATCTTCTTTATTGGTTCAAATATATATGGATGGTGTGAAATAATTATGTCAACATTATCTTTAATAGCCTTGTGCACAACATCATTTGTTACATCAATCGTAATAAGAATTTTTTTAAAACTACTATTTACTCTACCAATTATAAGACCATTATTATCAAAATCTTCTCCAAATTCAAAAGGAGCAATTTCATCTAAATAATCTATTATTTCTTTAACAATCATTAACTATCTCCTCTAACTTATTTCTAATATGTATTATATCCATATCAATAGTATTAGTAATAACTTGCCCTTTAATTATATCATTTAATCTCTTTATTTTGGGTTTCAAATATTTTTTTAGTAATATGTTATTGTTACTAACTAAATAGCGTGATGAAAAATATTCATATTCTAAATAATCATTAACACTGTTTTTATATGAGAATGATATTAGATTATAAATCTTATTACCTTCTTGAGTTAATTTTTCAAATTCAATGGAAAACCCGTTTTTAAGCATAAATTTCCTAATAATCTCTTCTGCATTCATAGCTTGAATAATAAGTTGTTTTGTATTTTCAGCTTTATTAATATTGTTTTTTATTAATTCTGTAATTAGTATACCACCCATACCTGCAATAATAATACATTCAGGATTATCACCAACTACATCAAGCCCATTACCCTGTTTAGTGGTTATTTTTTCTTCTAAGTGATAGTTTTGAATATTTTTTTTTGCAATTATTAACGGTCCAATTTTTATGTCTGTTGCAAATGCATTTTCACAAGTACCTTTTTGCAATAGAGAAATAGGAACATATGCATGATCTGTTCCTATATCATAAACTAGAGAACAACTACTGATACTTTCAGCAATCATTTTCAATCTATTAGACATTCTTTTATCTACACTTGTCATTAATCAATTTTACTTAATTTTATTTCAACTTCTTTTGGTAACGCTAACCCTGCAGCAACTTCTATTGCTTTTATAATTCCGCTTGGTACAGGACATGCTACATGTGTAACTGTATAAAATGCTTTAACTTACACAGGTGACTCATTCATTTTTCCTAAGCAACACTCGTAAGCATCAAGTTCTATATTATTTAATTCATTAATTAATTTTACAATAGCAGGGCACTTAGAAGTTCCTGTTATGGTAATCATTTGCATATCATCACTTTCAACTTCAATAGTTGATGGTAGTCCACATATTCCTGGATTTATTTCTGTTTTTGCTTTCATTTCATTACCTTCTTATAATAATATTTCATAGCATTTACTTACAAGTAATATTGCTTTTACTTATTTTAATACTTTTTTTGAATTATGTATATAGTTTATATAAGTTGACCTTCTAAATACCTTGCAATAATACTTCTTGAATCACCACAATAAATAAAACGCTGTAATCTTTCTAACGGTTTTAAACTATCAACTAAAGGATGTTCATCTTTTATAACTAGTGCATCAAACAAATAATCTTGTTCAAAGCTACCCGTTTTGCCAAAAAAACTACCATTTAGTTTTGTTCCTAGATAAAATGCTTCACTTTCACTTAAAATGCGCTCACTTGGATTAATAGCATGTCTTATTTTCGAACATTGTATTGCACTGGCTATTGTGTCTTGCATACCAATTTTATGACCTGCACCAACATCAGACCCTAAGCCTACCTTAATTCCTTTATCTAAGTAATGAGTAAGTGGCATCACTCCACTTGTTAGGTTCATGTTTGAATTTGGACAATGTACAATATATACATTTTCATGTTTCGCTAAGTTAATCTCTTTTTTGGTAAGATGAATTGCATGAGCCATTATCGTTTTGCTATTACAATATAATTTGTGTTTTTTATAAACATGAGAATAACTTTTACAGTCTGGAAATAATTGCTTTACCCATTTAACTTCATTTTTCGTTTCAGCTAAATGTGTCTGTATAGGAACTTTCATATCAATTGATAAATTACCAAGTTGTTTTAGTAAGTCTCTTGTACAACTTGGTGCAAATCTAGGAGTTATGATTGGTTTTATTAATTCACTATTACTATTTTCTTCAATGAACTCAATAGTTTCTCTTATGGAATCTTCCGTAGTCTGAATTAAATTAGAAGGTGCATTCTGATCCATATTTACTTTTCCAACATATGCAGATAACTTCTTTTTTGCTAGTTCTTCAACCAATATCTGATTACTCTTATTATGAATTGTTGCAAAGATGCATGAACGTAAAGTACCGTTTTCATATAATGCTTCAACAAAATGTGGATAAACTTTTTTAGCATGATTAACATCTGAAAATAATTTTTCATTCTTAAATGTATATTGATTTAACCAGTCAATTAACTCTAAGTTTAATCCTATTCCCATTTGTAAGTATTGTGGAGCATGAATATGTAAATCAACAAATGAAGGTATGATTAATGCATCATTATAATCTGTAACTTTAACATCTTTATATATCTCTGGTAATTGTTTGAAGATACCTACTACTATATTTTTATTAATAACAATATAGCTGTTTTCATGTACTTCAAAGGATTTAATATTTTTTGTAAATATTATGTTTCCTTTAAGGATTTTGATATCTTTCATAGCTGCTCTCTTCCTATTACTTATAAGTAATTTGAGTTCCTGCTTCACCATCAATTGCTTTTTTTAAATTTTCAGGATTTGTAATAATTGCTTTTCCCCCACCATTTTCAAGATATTTGATAACAGCGTTGATTTTTGGAAGCATACTTCCTTTAGCAAATTGTCCTTCTTCTCTTAAAATCTTTGCTTCTCTTAAGTTTAAATTCTTTATTTCTTTTTCATTATCACTACCAAAATTAACATATACATTTTTTACACCTGTTGAGATCATGAAAATATCTGCATTTAATTGTGTAGCTAACATAGAAGATGCATAGTCTTTATCAATTACTGCATTAACACCTTGTAAAATTCCTTTGTCATTCCTGATTACAGGTATTCCTCCACCACCCACTGCTATAACAATTAATCCTTGTTCAGCAAGTGCCTTTATTGCATCTATTTCAATTATTTTTAGTGGTTTAGGAGATGCAACCACTCTTCTATATCCTCTATTTGCATCTCTTGTCAAAGTCCATTCAGGATGAAGCAATGCTAAATCTTTTACTTGTTTTTCATTATAGAAAACACCAATGTGTTTTGTGGGATTTTCAAAGGCTACATCATTACTACTTACTTCTACCTGTGTTACAACTGAAACTGCATTCCTTTTTATTTTTCTTAAGAAAAACTCATTTTGTAGTGCTTGTTGTATTTGATAACCAATAGCCCCTTGTGTATCTGCATCACAATTTACAAGTGGGACTGGATGCATATGTTCAACTTCTTCTGCAATTTCAGCGCGTCTCATAATAAATCCAACTTGTGGCCCATTACCATGTGTAATAATAACTTCATATCCATCTTCAATAATATCGACAATATATTTAACAGTTTCACAAATTGCATCATATTGATCTTTCACAAAATGATGCTCACTATCTTTAATTAATGAATTCCCTCCTATTGCAATTACAACTAGTTTTCTCATTATTTACTATTTGCCTCCCATTGTTAAAGTCATTACAGCTTTAGCTGTATGTAATCTATTTTCCGCTTCATCATAAACGATTGAATGAGGACCATCTATTACACTATTTTCTACTTCATTACCTCTATCTGCAGGAAGTGCATGCATATACATAACATTTTTACTTGCAAGAGAAATCATTTCTTCAGTGCATTTCCAACTTTTATATGATTCTAATAAATCATCGACTACATCATCACTAGGATTATTAACCCAACTTCCCCAGTTTTTAGGAATAACTATATCAGCATCTTTATATGCTTCTTCCATATTATGAGTAATTTTAAATGAGCCATCATTTTTTTCTGCATTTTCTTTAGCTTGTTTTATAGCCCAATCAGGTAAATCATAACCTTTTGGATAAGCTAGTGTTACATCCATACCATATCTAGGAAATAGTAATGCCTGTGTTAGTGGTACTGATATAGGTTTTTTATGACTTGTTGCATAAGCCCAAATAATCGAAACTTTTAGATTTTGAGTAGTTGCTGTTTTTTCTTTTATTGTCATCAAATCAGCAATCCCTTGCATTGGATGATATAAATCACACTGTAAACTCATCACAGGAACAGTAGCCCATTTCGCCATTTCTCTTAAATACTTATTTCCTACTTCCCAAACACAATTTCTACAAGCTATTCCATGACCATAACTTGATAATATTACTGCAGTATCTTTAGCTACTTCACCGTGTGAAACCTGCATTGTACTTGTATCTAAAAAATTACCATGTCCACCTAATTGAGCAATACCCGCTTCCATTGAATTTCTAGTTCGTGTTGATTGCTCAAAGAACATTAGAAAATTTGTTTTATATGGTAAGTATGGTGTTGGTATTCCCATAGCAAATTTTTTCTTCAAATCATATGATACTTCTAGTAATGTATCAATTTCCTCTTTAGTCCAATCTTGTAATGATATAAAATGTTTCCCTTTAAATGTTGTTTGCATTCTCTTCTCCTTTTTTTATAAATTATTTAAATAAGTTATTGGAATTGCTACATACATAGCAGCAGCTTTTACCAATTCATCTTTCCATGTTTTTTCATTAGGTGCATGAGCTTGATCTTCGTGACCAGGTCCAAAGCCAATACATGGAATACCATATCTTCCCATTATAGACACACCATTTGTAGAAAATGTCCATTTATCTACTAGCGGTTGTTTATTAAAAAGACCTTTATATGAATCAACCAATGTTTTACACGCAATATGATCTTCTTTTATAACCCAAGTTGGGAAATAACATTGTGTCTCATATACTAATCCTGTATAGGAAGGTCTATCATAATTATACATGGTTACTTCTGCTTGAGCACTTTTTACTGAAGGTAAATTACTTATTTGTTCTAATGCATATTTATATGTCTCACCTTCTGTTAATCGTCTGTCCACAGAAATACTACATCCATCAGCTACAGCACATCTAGAAGGTGAACTATAGAAAATTTCGGATACTGTTAGTGTACCTTTCCCTAAAAAATCATTATCCATTAATTGATTATTTAATTCTTTTAATTCAACTATAATTGGTGCCATTTTATATATTGCGTTATCTCCTCGCTCTGGAGCAGAACCATGGCAACTTATTCCTTTAGTAGTTACTTTGATCTCCATTCTACCTCTATGGCCTCTGTATATATTTAATGATGTTGGTTCTGTTATAACAACAAACTCTGGCCGTATATCATGTTTGTCGATAATATATTGCCAACATAAACCATCACAGTCTTCTTCTTGAACTGTTCCTGTTATTAATAGCGTATAATCATCTTCAAGGTTTAAATCTTTTATAATCTTACCTGCATATACCATGGAAGCCATCCCACCTTCTTGGTCACTAGCTCCTCTTCCAATAATTATTTCATCATCTTCATAACCCTCGTATGGGTCATAATCCCAATTATCAATTTCTCCAACACCTACTGTGTCAATATGAGCATCAAATGCTATTAAATGTTTTCCATGACCAATATAACCTAAAATATTACCCATTGGATCAATTGTAATTTTATCAAATCCTACTTTTTCCATTTCTTCGTATATTCTATTTATTACATTTTTCTCATTACAACTTTCACTTGAAATCCTTATCATATCTCGTAAAAATCTACTCATATCCTTTTTATATAATTCAGCTTGTAAAAGAATTTTATCAAAATCTAATTTCATATTAATCACTCCTAAATACTCTTAGTCTCTGCTACGCATTTCTTTTATTTTTTTATCATAAATTTTTATTTTAGCATATTCATTATCCCAAAACTCAGGTTTTCTCATGCTATCAATATATTCTTTACTATATCCAAATGGAAGCCAGTCTTTTTCTTTTTGTGCAAATAATTGTTCCTTTTTATCTTCTCTTCTATAATCTGCTATATAATCTTCATTAACATTATCAAATACATCTTTTTTCCATCGCTCTAATACAAAATCAGCTGTTTCTAAATAACGGTTTTCAAGATCTTCTAACACAGAGTCATATCTGTCAAAACCATCAGTAGCAATTGTAACAACATTTTCATCAGGTCCTAATTTTAGATGTTTAGCCATTTTAATTGCACCTAAGATATTACATATTCCAGAAACTCCAAATAAGTTTTTCATAGAATGAGCAACATTTTTATTAACTCCACATTTAATCAATGCATCAGTACCATCGTGTATTACTTTTAATCCTTTTACACAATCTTCATCTTCTATTAATACAACAAAATCTGTATTAATAACATTATGAATTAACGTACACATTTTATCTCCAATGCCTTCAATTCTATGTTGTCCTCGTCCACCGTTTGTAAGAGTAGAACATTCATAAGGTTCTAATGCTGCAATCTTAACCTCTGGAAAAACTTTTTTGATTTTATCTCCAGCTGCAATTGTTCCTGCAGAACCAGGTGCACATGTAAAACATGCAATTCTCTCATTACCAATACCTTTTACAGCATCAATTGCTGAATTTCCAGTTACATGTCTATGAAATCTATAGTTTGGAAAAAGTTCAAATTGTGCAAGTGATTTATTAATAGGATCTTTTTTAAGTTCATAAGTTCTCTCTAAAGTAAGAATAACATCAGATTCAGTACCAGGAGTAAGATCTAATTTTGCGCCATATTTCTCTATTCTCTCATATCGCTCTTTACTCATATTATCAGGCATTATAACAATGGCTTCATAACCCATTAAATTACAAATATATGAAACTCCAATACCAAAGTTACCTGTAGATGGTCCTAATATTGTATGTTCCCCTGGAATTATTTCACCATCTACACAACCTTCAATTAAAGTTGAATAAGCTGCACCCACTTTATGAGATCCAGATGGGAAATGTTTTCCTATTAGTACTACAATATTTGCATCTACTCCTGTTAGCTCTTTTGGTAGAATTATTTTTCTAACTTCATTATTTTCATCTTTCCATGTGATATTAAATAAATTCATGTGATCTAATTCATTTTCTTTTGCTTTATTTGCTTTTTCCCTAATTTCGGGACTAATTTTATCTAGATCATACATTTCATCATATGTTGGTCCAAATGGTATTTTATTCATTTTACTTTCTCGCCTTCTTAAGTTATTTTATATATTTTTTTAGTTCTTTTAAATCTGGATTAATAGTAATTGCTTTGTCTACAGTTTTAAAAGCACTCTCAATATCTTTTAATCCATTTCCAGTAACTATAATACACACCTTATCATTTTCGTTAATAATTCCATCTTTTATAGCTTTTTCTAATCCAGCTAAACTTGTTACTCCTGCTGGTTCACCAAATATTCCTTCATATGTTCCTAAAGTTTTCATAGCCTTTAGTATTAATTCATCTGACACACTAACCCACGTACCAAGTGATTTCAAAACAGCTCTAGCTCCCTTTATTGGATTTCTAGGAATGCCAACTGCAATACTATCTGCTATAGTATTTTCCATGGTTTCCTTAATAGGTTTGTTTTCAATAAATGAATTATAAAATGGACTACACCCTTTAGCCTGAACTCCTAGTAATTTTGGTATTTTGTCAATTAAACCCACATTGAGCAAATCGTAAAAACCTTTATATACTCCTGCAATTGTACAACCATCTCCAACTGAAACAACTACCCAGTCAGGTACTATCCAATTCGTTTGTTCAGCAATTTCCATTGCAACAGTTTTCTTTCCTTCAACCATATGTGGATTAATGGCAGCATTTCTGTTGTACCAGCCATAATGGTCTATTGCTTGTTTTGATAATTCAAAGGTTTGTTTATAATCACCATTTACAACAATGACCTTAGCCCCATAAATTAATAACTGAGCAATTTTTCCACGTGGTGCTCTTTTTGGTACAAATATTACTGTTTTTAAACCTAATCTAGCAGCATTCCCTGCAAGTGAAGATGCAGCATTTCCTGTTGAACTACAAGAAATTGTTTTATTATTATTCTCTATTGCTTTAATTACAGCAATAACAGAAGCCCTATCTTTTAGAGAAGCTGTTGGATTTAATCCTTCATCTTTAATATATAAGTTTTTTAATCGCAATACTTTTGATAAGTTATTTGATTTATAAAGTGGTGTCCATCCTACCTTTAAAGTTTTTTCTAGATAATGATTATCAATAACTGGTAAGA
>JAUUZV010000214.1 GCA_030592085.1 Clostridia bacterium
ATGTTATACTCTAATGATTCATCATTTTCATCTCTAAAAAAGATATAAAACTGACCTGGTTCATCAGCGTTATAAACAAACATTTTTAGTGTATATAAATTAGTTTCAATTTCCACTTTATTCTTTTCAATACGAATATCAAGTACATAATCATCAACAATATCACCTGTGCTAATCCCAACTTGATCAAGCATAAACTTTTCAACTCTATTACCAAGTAATCCTAAAAAAGCACCTGTAAGAAGAAGTACTCCTGCAACTACTAAAGCAATAAAAGAAATTTTCAAGTATTTATTTCTAAATACAAAAGGTAAATTCATGGCTGCAAAGAATAAAATACCAATTAGAAGGCCAAGTATAGCTGAATTAGTATGTGAAGCATAAAGTGCTACTACACTCATAATAATTAATAAACCTGTAAATATACATACTTTCTTCTCCTTAAAAAATATGAGAATTCCAGCAAAAACAGGAATTAATAATGATAGATACTGTCCAAGATAATTTGGATTATAAAGTGTAGAATATGCCCAACCTAAATTAAAATTCGAACTAATATTTTCAGCTTGACTAAGACCAATTAAATTGTAGAAAACCTGAGTTGTCATAATATCTAATTTAAGTGCTTGGAAAAAAGCAATAATTATAACAATTGTTGAGCCAACTAGTATAGAATAGGCAACATATTTTAAATCTTCTTCATCAGTAATTATCTGAGAAGTATAGTATACATATATCAAATATGATATAAGAACCAGTCCCCCCTCAAATCGTTCAAACATACCTATAAGAGAAAATCTAGTAAATTCAGAAAATAGTATTGATAAAATTATAAAGAACAAATAACTTCCTAGTGCAATATATATTTTTTTATATGCTTTTTCACGAAAAATCGTAAATTTGTCAATTCGAATAAATACACTAATTAGCATATATGCAGCAATAACACAAATAGCTACCATTTTCCAATAAGCAAAAATATCATAGTAACCAATACCTTCAACAATATTTAGTGCTATAAATTCTTCTGTATAAACAATATGATATGCATATACAATTGCTGATACTAATGGAATAGCCATTATTGGTAATAATAATCTATTAAACTTTTTTTCAATTTTTCTTTTTTTACTCATAAAACCCCACCTATATCTACTAATTATATCTTATTTTATATGTTATAAATAGTTATTAATCATATTATCTATTTTGGTAGTTCTCTAGGACATATGAAACAATGCTTAAATCATCAAGTTTACAATGATTTAGCACTTGTGAATAATTCCCCTGTGGACATGGTTTCCCATCTAAGTTTAACCCATGAACTTTTGATTGGTTAAGAAAATGACGATACATTGTTCCATCAGTAACACTCTCTTCTATAAACAAGGCAAATTTATGATTATTAATTACATTAGTTATTGCTTTCACATTTAATGGTTTAAGGCGTCTAATATCAATAATTGAACATGAAATACCTTTTTGTTCAAGTACTTTTGCAGCATTAATTAATTGTGTTAATGTTATATTATATGAAAACAAAACAACATCAGTACCTTTTTTAATATAACATGGACCTAAGAACTCAAGTTCTTCTATAACCTCATAATTAAGGCACTCCCCTTTTGGATATCTAATAACAATTGGATGATCGTTTTGTTTTAACCCATAATCAATCATATTTTTAAGATCGTTTTCTCTAGAAGGAGCTAATATTTCAATATAAGGCATATGACTTAATAATGCTACATCATAAATCCCTTGATGTGTCTCACCATCTGCTCCAACAATTCCTGCTCTATCAATAAGAAATAGTACTGGAATTTTCATTAAACAAATATCGTGTAACATTTGGTCATAAGCTCGTTGTAAGAAAGTGGCATACATTACAACAATAGGTTTAGATTTTCCTAATGCCATTCCAGCTGCTAATGTAACTGCATGTTGTTCTGCAATTCCCACATCAAAATATCGCTTTTTATATGTGTTATAAAACTCATATAATCCATTTCCCATTGTGGTTGCAGGACATATAACTTGAATACGTTCATCTTTCTTAGCTAAAGTTACTAAGTAATCACCTACTACTTTGGAAAAAGTATTTTTATTACTTTCAACTATACCCTCTTCAATATCAAATTGGCTAACACCATGATAAAATTGAGGCCACTTTTGTGCTTTTTCATAACCTTTACCTTTTTTTGTTATAACATGTAATAATACAGGGCCATTAAATTTCTTTGCGTCTTCTAACATTTCACTTAGTCTTTTTATATTATGACCATCAACAGGTCCTATATAATTAAAACCTAACTCTTCAAAGAATACTCCTTGAGTAAACAGATATTTTATAGACGTTTTTGTTCTATGGATCATCTTATAAATAGACTTCCCAACAAATGGAATGCTTTCAGTTATCCTTTTAACACGATTATTAGTAGTATAATATATTTTTTTTGAACGAATATTTGCTAAATGTCTAGAAAAACCTCCCACATTTTTTGTAATTGACATTTCATTATCATTTAATATAACAATAATTTTCTCATCTGACGTTCCTGCATCATTTAATGCTTCAAAAGCCATTCCTCCAGTTAAAGCACCATCTCCAATAACTGCAATAGAATAATTTTCTTTATTATTTACTTTTGCAGCTCTTGCATAACCAAGTGCTGCTGAAATCGAAGTAGAACTATGCCCTGTATTGAAAAAATCATATTGACTCTCTGTAATTTTCGGATAACCTGACAAACCATTAAATTGCCTTATAGTTGAAAATTCTTCTTTTCTATTTGTTAGAATTTTATGAGTATATGACTGATGACCTACATCAAAAATAACCTTATCTACATCAAAATTAAAACACCTATGCAAAGCTATCGTTAATTCCACAACTCCAAGATTCGATGCTAAATGGCCACCATTTTTTGAAATAGTATCCATTAATATATTTCTAATATCATGACATAACACATTAAGTTCTTCACTACTATATTGTTTAATTTCTTTATAAATATTATTGTAATCTATTATAATTTTATCCATTCTTACGTTCTTTCCTCCTTGAAAACAATTGAAGAAAAGCACCTGTTTTTAACACTATATTTGTTCCTTTAGATAAAGCGATTTTTTTACCAACAGCTTTGCCACCAACAGTTATAGAAGCTACAGTTCCACCCATTAGAAGATTCGGCCATGATGTTCCACTTTGGCTAATATCAATTATCATTACTACAACAATTAAAGCACTAGCAGCTCCTGAAATAACTCCACAAATATCTCCGATTACATCATTACAAAAACTAGAAACTTTATCAGCATTATTAACTAACCAAATAGCTTTTTTAGCTCCATACAATCGCTTTGCAGCCATTGAGTGAAATGTAGCAACATTAGCACTTGCAACAGAGATACCAATGGTATCAAATATAATACCAACAAAAATTATTATTATAAGAATTATGAAAGCAGTTGCAATACTTACCTCTGTTAAGATTTTTGAAGTTGAATAGATAAGGATTGCTGAAAGAATAAATGAAATAATGGTTACATAAAAAATCCAGCTGTAACCCTTCGATTTCTTAGCTGTTTTCTTATTGTTTTTTATAGTAGTTTTATCGCTTTCCAATATCTCCTCCAAGAGAAATAAAATATAAGTGGCAACAAAAAAAGTAAATTTTGCGGCTTTAGGTCAGGCTGGATTTCCCCAAAAGATACTACCTGTCGCCATAATAGCGGTTTCCCTTTAAATCTTTTGCAATAATGTTACCA
>JAUUZV010000114.1 GCA_030592085.1 Clostridia bacterium
ATAAAGACCCATCATTTAGAAAAAAAGTTCTTGAGTCTAAAGGATTTTGTTTACGTCATTATACTCAATTACTAAAAGGTGCAAAAAGCAATATGTCTAGTAAAAAACTGGCTTTATTTATAATCGAAATGAATAAACTAATGAGTAATAATATGGAAAGAATACTAGAAGATATTCAGTGGTTTGCACAAAAATTTGATCATAGGAATGAAAAAGCCTCATGGAAAACATCAGAAGATGCTGTACCAAGGACCATTGAAAAGTTTATCTCTTACTGTGATTTTAAATAATTTATGGATATATTTCATTGTTGATAACAATATGTTTAACTGTAATATCTAAACTGTGTAGATGAAGTGCTGTAAGTCGTTCAAGTGTTTTTTTAGTTGTAATCTGAATTTCTTTTAACACTTCAAATATTGGATATTGATAATTAAGTGTTATATGCATATCTATACTTATTCCACCTTCTTTTTTAATAATTCTAAAACGGGTCAGTCCTTCATACCCTTTTACAGTACTAGCTGCATAGTTTGCGATTTGATATAGTGCATTATTAGATATTGTGTAATTTCCTAAAAAACTAAAAGTTGGTCTTACAATGGTTTTACTACCCTCAGAAACATAATTATTA
Source organism: Clostridia bacterium (assembly GCA_030592085.1). Taxonomy (GTDB): domain Bacteria; phylum Bacillota; class Clostridia; order DUPQ01; family DUPQ01; genus JAFGUQ01. The sequence continues at coordinate 635 of JAUUZV010000114.1, forward strand.
GACCCTTTTTTACGGAAAACATATAATGGGTCAAGTAAATATCCACTAAAATCTTTTTTTATTTCAAAAGTAGGAACTGGTATAACATGTTTTCCTTTATTCTTACGGCTAAATAATGCTTTTTTAATTTCATCCTCTTCTGAAATATCTTGAATATATATAGTACGTTGAATTTCATCTAAATCTAGTTTCCTGGCAATCTCTCTTACCATTCTATCAGAAGTTCCCAGCACTAATACTGTCTCTACTTTATTTACTTTTATTGCTTTAATCATTTCTTTACGATGAGCTTCATCAAAAAACAGTGCTCTTTTTACAGAAGCAATTTTTGTTGGTTCAGCTTTAGCACTAGTGCCTGCGAACACTTTATTACTACCAATTAATAACCCGTCATCTATGATATAGTCAATGCCCATATCGCTGGCTAACATGGTAGACTTATGGCTTTTGCCAGTCCCTGGAGGACCAACTAATGCATAAACTCTCATAATTTTCTTTTATAGTATATCATACTTTTTTTATAGATTTTAAGACACGATACCCTTTATTCTTAAAAAGCACCTGACAATTACCAAACACCTTTATTAACTTATCGTAATGACTATCAGCTCCTTGTTTTTTCTGTACTACAATATACAAGCAGCCCTCATTCAAAAGGTGTTCATAACATCCCTCAAATAAGTTGAAAATCACAGTTTTCCCTGCTCTTATGGGAGGATTTAATGAAATTACTTGAAACATTTCATCTATTGTGGAAAACCCATCTGATTCGATAATTTGTTTATACTCAATTTTATTTAATAACAGGTTTTTTTTAGTTAGTTCTAGGGCTCTCTTATTAATATCACTAAAGTTTATATTTTCTATATCAATAAAATGAGATAATATAATTCCAATTGGGCCATATCCACAACCTAAATCAAGATAAGTATTAATATGTTTAACATCTTTTTTAATAGCCTCAATTAAAGTTAGAGAACCAAAATCTACTGAATTTCTTGAAAATACACCACGGTCTGTTAATAACCTAAAAGGAACCTTGTTTACATACCAGGTTATTTCTTTTTCTTCACTTGCCACTGTTGGCTTATTTTCAAAATATTGTGTCATTGCTTTTTCCCTATTAAACAAAACAGGCGAATACTATTCGCCTGCCTACATTGTTAATTAATTAATAATTACTCTGGTTGCGGTGCTTCTGTTGGACAGACATCTAAGCATGCGCCACAGTCAATACATGCATCTGCATCAATAATATAAATACTATCACCCTCTGTTATGCAATCAACTGGACATTCACTTACACAAGCTCCACAGTTAATGCAAGCATCGTTAATTTTATAAGCCATTTGTTCTACCTCCGATTTTATTAATCATATTATATAGCAGTCAATTGTTAAAATCAATTGCCTTTTTTATATCTATTACCTTTTATCTGTTTTTTGATTTTTATATCTCTTCTTAGCCCACTTTTGTACTGTTAAATCACTTATTGAATACTCATTAACTTCAATATCATCACCTTTAAAAACCTTAACTCTCACATTTCCTTTTAAAAGACTAACTGATATTACTTCTCCTTTACCATCAACAGTAGTAACTAGTGATCCAATTCCCGGTGATTCTTTTATTAAGTCTTGATAAGCTTCATTTTCATATCGTAGACAACACATTAATCGTGAGCAAATTCCAGATATTTTAGTTGGATTTAATGATAAACTTTGATCTTTTGCCATTTTAATTGATACTGGTTGAAATTCATCTAAAAAAGAATTACAGCAAAGTCTTCGCCCACAAATACCAACGCCTCCTAATATTTTTGCTTCATCCCTAATGCCAATTTGTCGTAATTCAATTCGTGTTCTGAATACACTAGCCAAATCTTTAACCAATTCACGAAAATCAACTCTTCCTTCAGCAGTAAAATGAAATAGGATTTTATTTCCTTCAAAAGTATAATCTACACTAACTAATTTCATTGCAATTTTATGTTTTTTTATTTTTTCATAACAAATGGTATAAGCTTCTTGTTCTTTAATCTTATTTTTCTTTATAATATCTTTATCTTTGTCATTTGCAATTCTTATTATTTCCTTTAAGGGTGAAACCACCTTATCATCTTCTACTTCTTTAGGTTCCAATACAATAGTGCCGAATTCAACTCCTTTAGCTGTTTCAACAATAACATTTTCACCTTTTGGAAGATCAAGCTCACCAGGAGAAAAGTAATATACTTTTCCGACATTCTTAAATCTTATTCCTGCTACCTTAATCATTAATTAACTCCTCTAATATTCTTATGGTCATCCCGTCTAACGTCATTTTCCTAGAAGCATGCTGCTTTAGTCGAGATACAGTATCTTGTAAAATAAATATTGCTTTCAATAAAACACTACTATTATACTTATTGATACCATTACTTATCATATACTTTTTGTCTTTGTTTATCAAGAGTAACTCATTTTGAGTTTCTAAAAACACGACCATGTCTTTAAATAACTTTATTACTACTTGTAAAAATTCATCTACATTTTCTTTTGTTACTGATTCTACTTTGGCAAAAGAATCACTCTCATTACGATTAATTAAAGATTCTGTATAACTAACACCTAATTCTCTAGTAGTTATAAATTCCTCTGACGATAAAATTTTTATAGCTTTCCCAATAGAGCCTTCTGCATAATGGCTAGCCAAAGTTATTAACTTGTCATCTGTTGATTGTGTTTTTAAAAACTTTTTAATTTCACTTTGTGAATTATTTCCAATTTGATATATGGTGGCTCGTGACGAAACAGTGGGTATAATACCTTCTAAATTATTAACTGTAATAATAATATGTCCATATGAAGGTGGTTCTTCAAATATTTTTAACAAACTATTCTGTGCTTGTGGTGTCATTTTTTCACCATCATAAATCACATAGATTTTCTTATTGCTAATGGTTGGTTTTAGTGACATTGATTTTATAATCTCTCTAATATCATCTACTTTAATAGATTGGCCAGTTGCTCTTAATTGATAAAATTCAGTAATACCATTAACTTTTTCACTTAAACAGTGAGTACAAGATCCACATGGTTGTGAATTAATAGGTTTTTCACATAACAAAGCATTTGCAATAGCTTTAGCAAATATCTTTTTTCCAGTTCCTTTCTCCCCAACTAATAAACAAGCATGGGGAAAAACATTATTATTTATTGCATTAATAAGTTTTTTTTTGAATACTTCTCTTCCTGTTATATCAGAAAATGAAATCATAAAAGCTATGCTTTCTCATACTTTTCAACATCAACAACAAATATAGTTGCACCGCCAAGTGTTATTTCTACTGGATAACCAGCTGTCATGGCCACTCCCATAGCTGGAACGTTTGCAGAATTAATTAATTTCTTTCTGCTTTTTGATTTTGCTTTTATAAGTTCAATAACTAACTCTACTTTTTCTTTTGGAATTCCTACTAATAAAGTTGTATTACCCGCTCTTAAAAAACCGCCAGTAGAACACAATTTTGTGACACTAAATCCATTTTCATTAAGTGCTTTCATTACTTCAATTTCATCTTCATCATGAACAATTGCAAATACGAGCTTCATTTCTTACTCCTTCTCTATACACTGATTGATTTCTATCATCATTAATTCATAAATATGATCAATACTTCCATTTCCATCAATTCTCTTGATTCTTTTGGTAAATCTCTGACAAAGAGCGAGATAACCTTCATATACACGTTGATGGAATTGAATTTTTTCATTTTCCAAGCGATCGGTTTCTGAAACACTAAAACGTCGATTTAACGAAGTTTTAGGATCGATATCAATAAATAGGGTAATATCTGGCAATGTATTTTGTATTGCTGTTAGATTAACAGCTAAAACATCATCTATTGCAATACCTCGCCCATACCCTTGATAAGCTACAGAAGAATCAATAAACCTATCACATATTACTATTATACCACTTTCTAATGTAGGTTTGATAATCTGAGAAAATAATTGAGCTCTTGAAGATGCATATAGAAGCATTTCAGCTACATCTGTCATTTCTGTGTTTTTAGCATCTAATAAAATATCTCTAACTTTTTCACCAATGGGAGTTCCCCCAGGTTCTCTAAGTACAACAACCTGATGACCAATTTTTTCAAAATGTTCTTTTATTTTTAAAATACATGATGTTTTTCCTGATCCGTCTAAACCTTCAATGGAAATAAACAATCCCTTCTTCATATCAAACCTCTATTATCTTTATGTAATTACTATCAAGTCCCATCACAGCCTGACCACTTCTTAGTATGAGAGTAATATAGTCAATATGTAACTGACTAATTTCTTCACCATAATAAAGTAATGGAATACCAGGTGGATAAGGTACTATTATTGTACCACAAATTTTACCAATTGCCTTGTTCAATTGAATAGTTTTAGTTGGCATTATCTTTGCTTTTTTAATATCTATAACTTGAACAGGTTCGAAAGTTGGATAAGCTAAGATTGCTTTATTCTTTCCTTTTTCCAAGTTATTAAGTTGATTAAGCAATAAAACAAAATCTTTCTTTCTATGATTTGGAGTAGTTATAAGAACTAAATGAGTAAGCGATGCCATCTCAATATCAATATTTTTTTTGTGTAATAAATCAGCAATTTCATTTCCAGTTAATTTAGCTTTACTAACATCTATTATTATTCTAGTAATATCATCTGTCTCACATACTGGAAAAGGACAATTTTTAATGAAGAAATTAATTGTTTTAAATAATTTATTATAGGCTTTGTGATAATTAGATAAAAGGGCTTGTTCCATTAAAGACATAAGCAAATATGAAGGTGAAGTTGTTGTTAGCGATTTTACTATATCCATTAATAAAGCTAAATCTACCATCTTATTGTTTCCATGTATAATAGCACTTTGTGTCAAACAGTTTTGTGTTTTATGAAGACTTTCCACAACAACATCTGTACCTTGTCTAATTGCACTTTCAGGTAAATGTTCATTGTGTATAAAATGACTCCCATGTGCCTGGTCCACAAAAAGTACAATTCCTTTTTCATGAAGGTACTCACTAATTCTCTTTATATCTGAAACAAATCCATAATAAGTTGGTGAAGTTATTAAAACATATGAAATATTATGATGTTTTTGAAGAGAATGTTTAATTTGTAATAGAGATAATGGATTGGGTATGCCATATTTTTTATGTGTCTCAATATTTGAAAAGACAACTTCAGTGTTAAATAAGATACATCCATTAATTACGCTTTGATGGGCATCTCTTGGAATTAGAATTTTCCCCTTTTTTAAAGATACATATTTCATTAAAGCAAGTATTCCAGAAGTTGTACCATTTAATAAGTAAAGTGATTGATCACAATGGATTTTTGTTGATATTTTCTGTAGCGATTCTTTTATAATTCCAGATGCTTCATGAAAATTATCAGCACCAACAATTTCAGTAATATCATAACTCCCCATATTTTTTTTGTATTTGGATAGAATTCCTTTACCGTTCATATGACCTGGCATATGAAAAGAAACCGCTTTATTTAAAGCATGATTATTTAAATAATTGTTAATTGGATAATTACTTTTTATTTTTTTCATGAAGTAAACGTAACCCATCTAATGTGAGCATGCTATCTATTTCATTAATTTCATGAGATTCAGTGGCAATTAATCGAGATAGCCCTCCTGTGGCAATAACGCTGATTTTTTCTCGTTTCTCACCTTGCTCAGCCATTTCATCTTTAATTTTATTTACAAGATAATCAATTTTCCCAACAAATCCATACACTAGACCAGCTTGCATACTATCTACCGTATTTTTGCCAAGTACATTTTTAGGTTTTGTAATTTGTATGTTTGGCAATTTAGCTGCCTTAGTAGTTAATGCATCAGCTGATACTCTTACTCCAGGGCAAATTGTTACACCTAACACATCATTTTTTGAATTAATAGCACATAAAGTCGTTGCTGTTCCAAAATCTACTACAATTAAAGGTGTTTTGTACTTCTCTTTAGCTCCAACTGCATTAACAATAATATCCGCACCTAATTCCTTTGGATTATCAATCTTAATATTCAAGCCTGTTTTTATACCAGGTTCTACAAGTAACGGTTCTAGATTAAAGAATTTTCTAATAGAATGTAGTAAGGAATACATAACATTAGGTGCAACAGATGAAATAATAATATCACTAATATCACTTATTTTAATTCCCTCATTTTGAAACATAGTAATATAAAATACTCCGAATTCATCCGAAGTACGTTCTTTATTCGTTGTAAGTCTCCACACATGCTCTAATTTATGGTTTTGATATATTCCAGTAACTATATTTGTATTACCAACATCAATTACGAGTAACATTCATTCCTCCTAGATTCTCATAGCTTTTATTTCTTCAATTTCTAGTCTTATCTCTTTTTCTACACGTAAAATATCTTTTTTGATATCATCAACTGTTTCAATAGCTGGTTTGTTATACTTTTTATATTTCTTATATGGCTTTTTATAGTACTTACTAGAATTATTATTAGAATAATATTTCTTTTTATTGTTATTTGTATTACTAGTACTAGTATTCTTCTGATTGCTATTTGTGCTAGTATTCTTTTGGTTTTTATTAGTATTAGTATTATTTTTATTCTGGTTTGTACTATATTGCTTATTATTGTTGTTAGAACTTTTATTATAATGACTATTTGTTCTATTCTTATTATAATTATTGCTCTTCTGATAGTTAGTTTTTTTTGGTTGATAACTATTGTTTTGCTGATTGTTGTTTTTCTTTACCTCTTCGGCCATTTTCTATTCTCCTTTCAAGAATAACCCATGATTCCTCTTATGGAAATTTCACCTGACTGGTAAGTATTTACTTGTCCATTTGCTTCTTTAACCATCAGATGACCACTATTATTTATATCAATTGTTGTCGCCTGTATTTGTTCTTTACCTTTGTGAATGGTTATCATCTGCCCCATAGGTAATGCATATTTTTTCCATTCATCTATAATATCAGAAATTTTATTACAAATTATCTGCTCAT
>JAUUZV010000210.1 GCA_030592085.1 Clostridia bacterium
ATAGATATGAAGAAGAAAAATCTGTTAAAAAGACTGTAGCTCAAATCGGGAAAGCAATAGCAATAGCAGTTTTTGCTACTGTATTAGGATTTATATCTCTATATGCTTCACCTGTACCAATGATTCAAGATTTTGGTAAGATGTTAACAATCGGTGTAATTATAAGCTTTATAGGAAGTATGTTTTTACTTTTACCAATATTACATTTTAGAGATAAGGGTAATAAAAAGAAAAAATCTAGTAAGAAAAAATCTAAAAACAAACCAGTTGTAAAAGAAAATGCACTAGATAAAATGTTAAAGTTTTCAACAAGAATAGTAATAAAATTAGCAATTCCAATATTAATTATTGTTATTGGTTTAGCAGTAGCAGGATTCTTAGTTGATAGCGAGGTTGGGGTTGAAACAGATATAGAAACATTTATGCCTCAAGATATGGAAGCGTTAGTAGATATTCATACTATTAGAGATACTATTGGGTCTACAGATCAAATAGTTGTATACATAAAAGATGATGATGTCTTAACAGATGAAAATGCAAATTGGATTCAATTAAAAACAGAAAGTATTGAAAATGATTATCCAGATATGGTAGTAGGTGTAAAATCGATTGATACACTTGTTAGTAATTTTTCAACAGATGAAGATTTAACTTATGAACAATATATAGACATTATTGATTCACTACCAGAAAACCAAGTAGGAATGTTTGTAAATGAGGATAGAACAGAATCAGTAATAATAATAAATATTAAACATTTAGCTACTGATGACATGCAAGACTTTATAACACAATTAGTTGATGAAACAGATGACACCTATATGGAAGTTATGATTACTGGGAAAAGTGCGTTAGATGTGGAAATGGTTAATGGACTAACATCAGGAAGAGTTGAAATGACCATTATAGGATTAATATTAGTATTTTTAGCATTACTACTTATATATAGAAATGTCTTTAAGGCGCTAATACCAATAATTCCAGTAGCTTTAATAATAGGTATGTCAAGTGGAGTAATGTATTTATTAGATATAAAATTTACACCTATTACAGCAACATTAGGTGCATTAGTACTTGGTATGGGTACAGAGATGACTGTTATGTTACTTGAGCGATATTTAGAGGAGAGAAAGAAAGGAAAGAACAAAGTAGACGCTATGATTATCACAGTTACAAGGATTGGAAAAGCAATTGTGGCATCAGGGTTAACTACAGTTGGTGGATTTTCAGTGTTAATGATATCAGAGTTTATAATTTTAAGAGACTTTGGTTTAATGACAGTTGTAAATATTACATTAGCATTATTTAGTACATTTATAGTATTACCACCAATTATCTTATTGTTTGATAAATTACTATTTAGTAGAAAAGAAAAAAAACTATTAAAACAGTAAAAATATAAACAAATAAATACTATCTGTCTGTCAATAAGTTTAGTACATATTGATAGGCAGATTTTTTTTAATAAAAAAAGAAACATCTAGTAAAATAAAAGAGTAATATGTTGTAAAGTATTGTTATTTAGGTGATTAATATGGTACATTCTTTTTAGAATAAAAATAAAGCAAACATAAAAGGGGAAGTAAATGAAAGTTATTTCAAAACAATTATTATTTGATGAAGGACAAAATGGAGTTCACACGTATAGAATTCCCACAATTATATGTACAAAAAACAACGTAGTTATGGCTTTTACAGAAGCTAGACATATAAATCAAGGAGATGCAGGACAAATTGATATTGTTTATAGGCGGAGTGAAGATGGTGGTAAAACATTTGGTGAAATTATTACATTACTTTCAAATGGAAAAGATACTCTTGGCAACCCAGCTCCAATTTATGATGAACAGAATAATAGGATAGTTTTACTTCACTGTTTTAATTATGGACATTTAGATGAGAGAGTTATAAGAACAATAGGTGCAACTAGAGATATCTATACTTTATACTCTGATGATGAAGGATTAACCTGGACAACACCTGTAAATATAACAAAACAAATAAAACACCCAAATTGGAGATGGTATGCAACAGGCCCTAATCATGGTGTTCAAATGGATAGCGGGCGATTAATTATGACATGTAATCATAATGAGGAAAATATTATTAATGTTGAAACAACAGATCCTACCAGTTCTCATATAATTTATAGTGATGATCATGGTGTTACATGGAATATTGGAGCATCTGCCGTTGGAAAAACTAATGAGTGCTGTGGTGTTAAATTACCTAACAATCAATTATTAGTTAATATGAGAACTCGTTATAGAGGTAATGTCCGTGGTATATTTATAAGTAACGATGAAGGTGAAACCATTGATGAGTTTCATATTGATCCAAATCTAGTTTGTCCAGTTTGCCAGGCTAGTATTATAAATTATAACGATTTATTAATATTTTCAAATCCTGATAGTACTGAGAGAGAGAATATGACAGTTAAAATAAGTGATGATTATGGTGTGAGTTGGAAAGAATCCCTAGTACTTCATAAAGGTGCTGCTGCTTATTCTGATTTAGCTGTTAATAAGGATAATAAAGTTTTATGTTTATATGAAAATGGAGAAGAGCGTCCTTATCAACGAATTACACTTGTAACTCTTGAAGTATAAACTGTATATTTTTTGTACTATATATATAAGAAAGGAAAATCATGAAAACAAAACTATTTAAAACAGCAAAAGCACTAGTTAAGAATATGCCAATTATGTTTAGTGTTATTTTGTTATTAGGTATTGTTAAAGAATTTATTACTTTTGACAAGGTAGCTACATTATTTACTTCAAATACTTTAATTGATACAGGCATTGGTTCATTAGTTGGAAGTATCTTTGCAGGGAATAGTATGAATAGTTATATTATTGCTAGAGAGCTACAAGTTGCTGGAATATCCCTTTATGCTATTACTGCATTTTTAATATCATGGGTAACTGTTGGTCTATTACAAGCACCTATTGAGGCTAAGATGTTTGGTACATCCTTTGCAGTAAAGAGAAATATCCTAAGTGCAATTCTTGCAATGGTTGTTTCACTTATTACTGTGACATTGTGGGGGTTAATATAATGGAAAATAAAAATAATCAAAAGCAAAATAATCAAAACCATCAAAAAGGACAACAAAAGAAAAAGTCTTCAAATACATCGCTAATATTTTTAGGTGTTGTGGTACTCTCATATATAGTTTTATATTTTATTGATTCTGTAAAAACAATAGCAGCTATTAATTATGTTATTGCAATTATATTAGAAATTATTCCAATTTTACTAATTGTTTATGTAATCATGGTAATATTCTCATTATTAGATGAAAAGAAATTAAAGAAAGCAATTGATAAAGCTCCAAAGCTCTTAAAATACGTTTTAATGAGTATATTAGGAACCATAAGTCATGGACCTATTTATGCGTGGTATCCATTTTTAAAAGATCTTAATGAAAAAGGATTATCAAGAGGACCAATTGGTACATTTCTTTATTCAAGAGGAATTAAACTTACATTGATTCCCATGCTTGTTTCATTCTTTGATTTAAAGTTTGTAATTATCCTTACAATAACAACGTTAGTTTTCTCAGTTTTTGAAGGATTTTTAATAGATGTGTCATATTTACCAAAAAGAAATTAGTTTGCTTCAAATATAATTGTAGAACCTATACCAGATGATTTGTGAATTACTCCAACACGATCAATAAATACAGCTTCAATATTTTCTAGTGACTCAACTAATATAAGAGCTTGTTCTAATCCTAATGCAAAACATGTAGTTGATATGGCGTCTCCATCAATAGAAAGTTTAGAAAAGATGGTGACCCCTGCAATTTCGTTTTCATAAGGGAATCCAGTAAAAGGACTTAAGATATGATGATAGTAAATCCCATCTTCAATGATGAAACGCTCATATATACCAGATGTAACAACGGATAAT
>JAUUZV010000203.1 GCA_030592085.1 Clostridia bacterium
AATGAGTAAATTAGAAAATTTAATAAAAGATTCAAAAGGATTAATAAAAACTAGCGACGTATTAAAAAATCATATTCCTAAGAAATATCTTTATGACTTGGTTGAAAAAAATATTTTATTAAAAGAAGCTCATGGAATTTATGTGGTTAGAGATTCTACTAAGGATGAATTATATTATATCCAATGCAGAAGTGAAAAATTAGTTTTTTCTCATGAAACTGCTTTATTTATACATGAACTTATTGATCGTGATCCGTTGATTTATACTTTAACTGTTCCAAGAGGATACTCAACTAATCGTTTAAGAGAAAGTAATATTGATGTTATAACAATTAAACAAGAATTGTTTTTCATTGGGATTGAGCAAAAAATGACTGATAATAAGAATTATATTAATGTATATAATATTGATAGAACTATTATTGATGTTATTAGGAAAAGAAATAAAATTGATAAAGATATTTATTATACAGCATTAAAAAAATATTGTAGTAATAGCGAAAAAAATATTATTCGACTGATGAATTATGCAAAACTTTTCAAATGTGAAAAAACTGTTAGAGATAATATCGAAGGTTTTTTAGTATGAACTCAAGACAAATGAAAGACTTAGTTAGAAATATTTCATAACAAACTGAAATAAGTAATCATATTCTTCAAAGAATGTATATTATGGATAAATTTTTGGAAAAGGTTTCTTATTCTAAGTATCGATTTGATATTGTTTTAAAAGGAGGTATGTTAGTTGCATCACTAGTAGGGATAAAATCTCGTTCTACATTGGATATTATCCAAAAGAAATTCCCTTATGCTAAGGGAATTTCATGGACAACAATTATTAATAGTATTAGTAAATTATTAAATTACTTTGCTAATTCATAGATTTTCTTAATATCATTTTTTTCTAGAGTAACAAAGTTACCTAGCGTTCCAAAGAATGTTGCTTTTGAAGCCATTTCATCAAATCTATCATCTGGAATATTAGCTTCACTTAATGTTATTGGCATACCAATTGAAGCAAAGAAACTTTCCATTTTTTGAATACCTAATAAAGCTGTTTCAGCTGGATTAGAAAAATTCATTGGAACATCCCATACATTTACTGCGAATTGAGCAAATCTATTTATATCATGTTGATATACATATTTCATCCAAGCAGGGAAAATAATAGCTAAACCTGCACCATGTGCAATATCATAAATACCACTTAATTCATGTTCAATCATATGTGATGACCAATCGCCAATTCTTCCAGTATCAAGTAGTCCATTATGAGCAATAGTGGAAGCCCACATGAGTTCTGCCCTAGCATCATAATTATCAGGTTTGTCAAATACTCTTTTAGCATTAATTATAATAGTTTTAAGTGTTCCTTCGCTTAATCTATCAGTTAGATTAACATGAGATACATTAGTGAAATATCGCTCCATGATATGAGCCATCATATCAGTAACTCCCGCTGCTGTTTGATAAGTTGGTAATGTAAAGGTGATTTCTGGATTTAGAATTGCAAATTTAGGTTGTAATAAGTGTGAACCAATATCTTTTTTTAATTGGCCATCATCTTTTGTAACTACACTACCATTACTTGATTCACTTCCAGCTGCGGGAATTGTTAATAAGACACCTATGGGAAGAGCTTCACTTATTTCTTTTTTTCTCATAAAGAAATCCCATACATCTCCGTCATATTTAGCACCAACTGCAATAGCTTTGGCAGAATCAATTACACTACCACCGCCAATAGCTAAGATGAAATCAATATTTAAGTTTTTACACATATTTATACCATCGTGAATTAGTGATAATCGAGGATTTGGTTGTACACCTCCAAGCTCTACCCATTCAATATTTTCCTTTTTTAAACTTGCAATCACTTTATCATAAAGACCATATTTTTTTATACTACCACCACCATAGTGTAATAGTACTTTTTTGCCGTAAAGTTTAGTTTCTTGCCCTACTTGTAACTCAGTATCTTTTCCAAATATAATTTTGGTACTGTTTTGAAATATAAAATTATTCATTTAATTCCTCCATATATTATACTAGTATATACCCATTTTAACCACGTCTTAAAATGTAACCTGTTAAACTATCAATAATAATAGTTTCACCATCATTAATCATTAATTTTATCTCTTTGTTAGCTACATAAATTATTCGTTCTCCTCCATATTCACAGTGAAGTAATAGTAGTCCTGAACCCTCTAATAACGAGTCATTATGATGATTGTATATATGAGCTCCACTGTTTGCAAATACATGTCTAAAGGGTTCTGGTGTCGTGAAAGGGATTGAACTAAAATATGTGGTATAATCATCAAATTCTTTTTTAGAAAATCCTTTAAATGAAGTATCACTTACAAGTGATATACCATCTGTTGGAACAATTAATTCTTCTAATAGTGTTTTTTCATGGGAATTATCTAGTGAATAGGAATAATCATTAGTCTTAATAGTTATATTATCTGTAACTTTTTCTTTTTTTAACATGAATTCAGTGATATTTTCAACAAAAGAAAGGTTGTTTTGTTTTCCATCTGTATAGCCAGGAGCTACAAACCAGACTATACTTCGTTTATTTTTATATACATTGGATTTTATAAATTGCTTTTGTTCATCAGTTAAATAAAAAGCATTCATAAATACAATACATTTATACTTATCTAAATCAATATTTTCAATATCACTTAAATATATGGTATCAATCGATGCTCCTGAACGTAATGCCATTGGATAAGAAATATTGACACATGCTTTATCCGTTAGAGGATCTTGTTGTTCATTATTAGCCATATATTTATACACTTTACTATCAAAGACCAGTAGTACATCCGAATTGTTCTCATATGTTAACTTATATTTATCTTCCATTAATTGTTGAAGAAAGATAATTTCATCCATATATAGGGGGTCGTTCCACCAACCAGAATTATTATATGGACCAAAGTCATAATACCAAAAACCCATACCGCTTATATATGATGACAGAATATTACGTCTAAGAATTTGATGTGACTCATATTTAGGATAAGTTTTCATTCCAGCCATTATAGTGCCTGTATGTGTGGGATGATCTACTTCATCTAATAATAATTTATCATGAATTCTAACTGATTCTAGTAATCCTCTACTTACACCAGCTCCGCCTATATTTCTTAGATTACGATTATATGCCTGTGGAGCGGATATATAGTCAATATATGGAGAATTAAGAACAATTTCTTCAGCTAAATGGCCACCAGTTGCAGCCCTTCCAAATAGTGAAACATAATAACAATAAAAAGCACCAGTTATTATTTCACCTTTCCAATTATCCTTAATGATTTTACAAAAATGAACAATTGATTTAGCTACAATCTCATGTTGGCAGGTGCAATAATCAATATAATTAGATTCACTTTTTGGATCTCTAAAAATTCCATCTTGTGGGAAAAAACGTTCATCCATTGTAGGAATATTTGCTTGATTATCACCTAAGAATTGTTTAAATGATTTAGTCATTGGTAATGAGGTGTCAGGTTCGTGTTTCATGAATGCCCAATAATGATTTTCACCATATAAACCTGTTGCTACTTGAATACCAATTAAATTTTTTGATTGTGGTGTTAATTGAAATTCTTCTATAAATCTAATTAACATTTCAGAAGCGTCATCAAGCCATTTTTTTGAAGCAAAACTATGTCGTAAAACAGGATCTTGATCTTGGATTAAATAACGATCAATGTAGGGAAGGTCTTTTTCTTTTGTAGCAGGTGTATCTGCATATTGCACACATTCTTGTTCAAATCTTTCATGCCACCAAGTAGGTGGGGTAGTATGAAATCTGAAAAAAACTGCTACATTTTTATCTAATTTAGTTACACCATCAATTTGTTTTTTTGCCAATGATATATCAAAAGACCCATCTTCAAACCACATATCTGCTAACCAAATATCAAGTTGTACCATTTTAATACCAGCTTTAATAAACTTATTAATATTATAATTTGGAACTTCTTCAAAAGACAATCTACTTCCTGGACAATCAGTTAAAGCATAAATTACAGGGCACATAGGTATATCATCTATAAAAATAGTTGGTCTATTGTTGTATATTGTTATTTTAGCTTTCATAATGTAATACCTCATTTAAAATACTATGATAAAAATACCATAGTTAACATTTGTTTCATAGTATATATTTACT
>JAUUZV010000053.1 GCA_030592085.1 Clostridia bacterium
ATAATTTTAGATCTTCTTGGAAAGCTCCACAAGAGCCTACTCTGATTAAGTTTTTTACTCCATAAAAATGGATTAATTCATAAGAATAAATACCAATAGAAGGCATTCCCATTCCTGTTCCCATAACTGATATTTTCTTACCTTTATATGTCCCAGTATATCCGAAAGCATTTCTAACCGTATTAAATTGAACAATATCATCTAGATAAGTTTCTGCAATAAATTTAGCTCTTAGTGGATCTCCTGGCAATAAAATCGTTTCTGCAATGACCCCTTGTTTGTCAACTTGTATATGTGGTGTTGGTATCATAATATTACTCCTAACATAAATAATAGTTATTACCATTATATCACGAAATCCCTACTCATTTATACCTTTAACAGGATAAGATAATGTGGTAAAATATTTATACAGATATATCTTAATGAAATCATTAAAAAGGAGTACGAACATGGATTTAACTTCAAAACTCAGACATGTCATGGACTTCCCAAAAGAGGGAATTGATTATATTGATATTACTACTGTTCTACAAGACCCAGTATACTTAAAAGAATCTATAAAACAGATGGAAGTTATTACAAAAGATTTTGGTGACTTTGATCTTATTGTAGCCCCAGAGGCTAGAGGTTTTATATTTGGAGTTCCTTTATCATATAATTTAAACAAGGGATTTATTCCAATTAGGAAACAAGGAAAATTACCTTATAAAACGGTTTCTGTTGAATATGAGTTAGAATATGGAACTTCACTTTTAGAAATGCATGAAGATGCAATTACAAAAGGACAGAAAATTGTCATTGTAGATGATCTTATGGCCACTAGTGGTACCACAGAAGCCATTATAAAATTAGTTGAAAAAATGGGTGGTGAGATAGTTGGTATTGCTGTCTTTATTGAATTAGAGTTTTTACATGGTCGTGAAAAATTACAAGAATATAAAATTAAATCTATAGTTAAATTATAATCTTAAAGCCAGGGCATGAACCCTGGCTTTCTATACAAATTATTTTCTAAACTGAAAACAATATTATGTTATTATATTCAATTACATCCCATAGTTTTTCACTTTTCTTTTTCATGACACAATCTCCTTTCTATTATGTTATAAAATATATACACATTGTTTAGTAGTTATAAACATCTTTTTTTTATTACTATTAACCGAGATTCTACGTCAACAAGTTGATAACAATAATTTGTTGGTATAATTGATGGTTAGTGACAAGCATGTTATAATTTTTTAATGATAACAACGCAGAATTGAAGTAGAATCTCGATATAATATATTCTTGGATGGAAGTGAGTAATCATGAGAAAATTCATAATAATAACAGGTGCAACCAGTGGAATAGGTGAGGCTACAGCTATAGCGTTGGCAAATGTAAAATACCATCTGATTTTTGGAGTGAGAAATATTGAAAAAGCACAAAAATTAGCCCTAAAATTAACTAGAGAAAATGGTGATGCAAAAATCGATATTCATATGCTGGACCTATCCTCATTGAGCAGCATAAAAAGCTTTTCTAATATCATACATAAAAGTTATGGCTCTATAGATATCTTAATAAATAATGCAGGAGTATTTGCAGATAAAAAGTCGTATACCAAAGAGGGCTATGAACTGACTTTAGGAGTTAATTATATTGGCACATATTATTTAACAAAACTATTGCTAGATATAGTGGAAATGGGAAAAAATCCCCAAGTAATAAACATAGGCTCTCGCGCTGGTATGTTTGGTAAATTTACGTTAAAAAAGGATGCTTTCACAAAACAGAAATCAGGTTTTAGAGCATATTCTGCGTCTAAATATTTACAGCTCCAGACCACAATGTATTTGGCCAACTTCCTAAAGACCCCTGTTAAGCTAAACGTTGTTCATCCTGGAGATGCAGCAACAGGTATATGGAATGGAGATAGCATACTCATGAAGATTATAAGTCCTATAATGAAACGATTCCTAAAGACTTCAGCGCAAGCAGCAGCAGCAGGATTGTATTTAGTTGAAAATCCTCCTACACAGTCTGGTAAGTTTTATGAGAATCTGGGAGAGGAAATAAGTTTTAAAAAATATAATGAAGATTTTGCAAAGGCTATTATAGAGGAAACCGATATGATGATATCTGCGCAGAGCGATTAAATCGAGACTTTCTTAGATGATCAATACTAAAAAATATTCATCAAATTTTTATAGAAGCAGTACTTCTTTGGTATCGTAATAACACATTATAGGAGAAGATGTCTAAATGCACATGGATGAGCGAGCTTGATGGTGCTGATATTGAATACTCTTATATTGATTTAGGCTATTAACTTAGTAAGCGTAATATTTCACTGTAAGCATTCATATCATTTAACCATCTCTTTGGAATACCTTCTGTTCCATGATAAGCTCCTAAAATTGACCCAATCATTATTCCTCTAGCTGCTGAGTCTCCTCCCGCTTTGGCGTTTTCAATTATAGCTTCCTTAAAATTATCCTGATACTTTAGAAGTATATAAAACGTGGCAGGTAAAGCACTATTTATTCCACATGATTGTCCTAATTCACCAATTGCTTTTTGTGGTAGTTCTTCAACTAATGCTTTTGCTTTTTCAAAGGATTTATTAATAAACCCACTTAATTGTAATTTTTCTAATTGTTTAGTTATTGAATCAACTGGTGTTTGTCCTTTTAGAACATTTAAAATAACTTTTGTCATAAAGTTTCCTGTTTCAAGAACTAATTCATTATTATGAGTCATGCTAATTTTTGCTATTATATTATTTTGTAATTCTTTACTATTTCCTTTGTTAAAATAAATAAAAGGACCAATCATTACCGCTCCTGACATATCTGATGATAAAGACCCTTCTAGTTTGCTTTTTTCTTGTAACTTTTTCAATGATTCACTTGAAGCATGATCAATATACCCTTGATATTTTATCATTTTCTCAATCCAGAACTTCACATAAAGATTTTTCTCAAATTTAGAATTCTTCTTTAAAAATTGAAGTAACCAAAACATTTGATCACCATAATGTGTAAAATCTCCTTTTTTCTTTGTTTTATGATAAGTATTTATTGGTAGATCAATGATATTTTCAAGATTACCAAACAATTGATTAATCTGCTCAACATTATAAATCCAATGAGGTGCCAATGAAAAAGCGTCACTTACAAATCCACCTAATACCATTCCTTCTTTTTTATTATTCACTTTTTTCACCTTCTTATATTTATATAATAGTATACCCATATTTTTTCTTTGTTATTTCTATGGTTTCTTGACCTAATGAATATGTAAAATATATAATATAAGAAAGCAAAAACATATTAAGGGAGAACAAAATGATTTTTAAGCAATTGAATCCTGGCTCATGTAAAACATATTTAATAGTTGATGAAAGTTTAAGCGAAGCCATATTACTTGATCCTGTAATTAATCACGTTTCAATGTACTTATCTTTAATGAAAGAAAATAAATACAAATTAACTCATGTTATTGATACTCATACTCATGCAGATCATATTTCAGCTTGTCCTTCGCTACGAGATGCAACAGATTGTGAATATGTAATGCACAATTTATCCACTTCAAAATGTGTATCTATTAAAGTAAAAAATAAAGAAATTATAACTATGATGGGTAAATCTTTCAAAATTATGCATACACCTGGACATACTAGAGATTCAATTTCTCTTCTTCTAGATAACTTATTTTTTTCAGGTGACTTTCTTTTCCTAGAAGACGCTGGTGCAGGCAGAGATGATTTACCAGGAGGTAGTCCAGAAGATCATTATAATAGTTTATTATCAATAGCTACTTTAGATGACCAAGTTATGGTCTACCCTGCACATGAATATAGAAATAGAAAACCATCAACTATGAAAATACAACGATTAAACAATCCTCACCTCAAACATAAAACAAAAGAGGATTTTATTAATTATATAAATGATTTACGGCTAGGTCCTGCGGCTTGGATGAAAGATGTACTTAATGCAAATTATAAATGCTCAAGAGATCCAAACTCAGCATGGATTCCAACTGATTTACCGGCTTGTGAAGTAAAAGGAACTTCAAACCCTAACGAAGAAAACATTGATGTTAATTATATTTCTTCTAGTAAATTATTTCAGTATCTAACAGAGAAACAACATATAACATTAATTGACTTAAGAGAAAAATATGAATTAAAAGATAAACTTGGTCATCTTGAAAATATTATTCATATCCCAATAGGTCAGTTAACAGATCGTCTTGAACAATTATCTCAATATGAAGATAGTAATATTATTTTATTATGTCGTTCAGGAGCAAGAGCAACATCAGCTGCAAAAATACTATTCACAGCAAACTTTACAAATATTTATGTGTTGCAAGGTGGTATGATGGATTATCGTTTAAATGGATTCTAAGTATTTTTAGTCCAGATGAAAAGAAATTGCTTTTGGTTCATCCTCTAATGTATATCCATCATTTCTAAATAAATCAAGTGTAATATTTGCTACTTCAGTATCATACAAAACACCTTTTTGTTGTTCTATTTCTTCCAAGGCTTTATCTAAACCAAGTCCTATTCTATATGGTCTATGAGAAGTCATTGCTTCTACAACATCTGCAACCATTAGTATTTTTGATTCAATACGTATTTGGTCGGCTGACAATCCATTTGGATAACCACTCCCATCAACTCTCTCATGATGCTGATTAACAATATCAGCTATATCCCAAGGCAATTTAGCTTTCTTTAATATTTGATATCCATAATCAACATGGGTTTTTATAATATCAAATTCAACTTTACTTAGTTTTCCAGGTTTCGATAAAATCTCAGCAGGAATAGATATTTTCCCAATATCATGTAAATACCCAGCTACATATAAACTATCAACAATACTCTTACTAAGTTTCATTTTTTTAGCAATAGCAACAGCCATATTTCCTACTTTTTTCTCATGCCCAGCTGTGTAAGGGTCTCGTAATTCAGTAATTGAGGCTACAGTTGCAATTGTGGCTTGCATTGCTTTTTGTAAAGAATCAGTTCTTCTCATAACTAATCTTTCTAGATTTTCCTGGTATATAAAATTCTGCCTTTCTAATTCTACTTTTTCATCATGTGTTTTTTTATATTGGATAGCTCTACCCACTGAAGCCATAAGCAATCCTTTATCTACTGGTTTTAATAAGTAATCATATGCATTGTTTTTAACAGAAGTCATTGCAGTATCTACAGTTGGTTCTCCAGTCATAATTATAACTGGCACATCTGGTTCTTGTTTATATATTTCTTGTAATAAATCCATACCCGATAATTTTGGCATTACAATATCTGTGATTACTAAATCAAGTTTATGCTCTTTACACATGCTAATCGCTGATTCTACATCTGGAGCAGTAATTACTTCATAGTTTTCTTTCTGTAAAAAAGCTGAAAAGGTTAACCTAATACTTTTTTCATCATCTACAACTAATATTTTCGCCATTATCTCCCCCCGTATTTCGTTTTTTTACAATTCGATAGAATCATAAGTATTCCCTTATTCTTTTCCAATATTTTCTGTGGTTAGTAAATCTATATAAAATGTAGTTCCTTCACCTATTTTACTATCAAAACTTAATTTACCATTATGGTCACTTATGATACCATAGCTAATTGATAAACCAAGACCAGTCCCATCTTCTTTATTCTTTGTAGTAAAGAATGGATCAAATATCTTGTGTTTTACTTTTTCATCAATCCCATTTCCTGCGTCTTTAACTGCAATTCTAATATATTCATTATTATCAATTATCTGTTTTATTGTAGATATTCTCATAACTTTTTTTAAGTCTGTTTTTGGATATCTAATATTTAAAGCATCTTTCGCATTAGTAATAAGGTTTAATATAACTTGTTTAATCTGTTGGTCCTTACAATATATCATTGGAAGATTTTCTTTTAAGTCTAATATTAATTTTATGTGATCATGTCGTATTACTGTTTTTATAAGTAATAATGTCTGATTAATTATATCATTAACCAAAACATCACCATATTGCTGATTATCTTGTCTAGAAAATTGTAATAAGTTTTTTACAATCTTTGCAACTCTATTTGATTCTCTTATAATTTCTGAAGAATATAAAACTAAATTCTCATCATTTGGATTGTCATCAAGTATTATCTGTCCATAATTCATAATCCCATTAATTGGATTGTTGATTTCATGGGCAATCCCACTTGCAAGTGTTCCTATTGCTTTTAAATTCTGTTGTTCTCGTAATTTTTTTTCGAATAGTAACTTTTCTTTCTCCTGAACTATTTCTTTTGTCTCATCAATTATTACACCAATTGTTCTTTCTAATTGTTTTTTCTCATTAAAGTTACTTTTTGCAATTCCATAAAAATGTTTAATATTCTCTTTTGCTGTTTTTACAGTAAAATGAATTTCTATGTTTTTTTTAGTTTTTGTCATTAATTGAAGAAAATTAATATATCTTTCATAATCTTCTTTAATAACATAATCTCTTACCAAATAATAGCTATCAAAAAGATTTCTATCTATTTCAAGAATATTCGCAATTCCTTCTGACTTGAAAGTTTTAGTTTTCATTTTTTCTTCATTAAAATATCCAAATTTCGCTAATTGTTCAGCTTGTTTTAAGGTTTCAATATTACTTTTTAAGTTTTCCTCAATTTTCTTTCTATCATGTATATCGCTTAGTGACCCAACTATTTCTATTTCTTTTTCTTTTTCCTCAATTCTTACAGAACCTTTCATATCTACCCATCGTTTTACACCATCTTTTCTAATTATTTTAAATTCCATTTCAAAAGACTCATTGTTATCTATAGCAGCATTATATAACTTCTCGAATTTTAATTGTTCCTCGTTGCTTATTTGCTTTTTAAAGAAAGTCATATTAGCTTCAATCTCTTCTGGTTTATATCCTAATATTCTATAAAACTCATCTGACCAGTTTGTTTCTTTAGAAGTTATTTTATGCTTAAAACTACCAACATGTGTTATGCTTTCAGCTGTGGCTAAAATTTCGCGGCTTTCTTTTATTTCTTGTTGTATTTTATTCTCACTTGTTACATCTTTTAAAATACAATGAGTTTGTTTAAAATTCATTTGATCATCGCGTCCAATATGTCCATAGAAATCAATATAATGAGGCATTCCTCTTTTATCAGTCATTTCAAGAACTGTCTGTATTTTTCCTAATTTTTTAAAGCGAGGAAAATTTTTCTTAAAGAGGTCTTTTCCATTCTCTGTTAAAAATTCACCAAACCATTTTCCAATAACCTCATCTTTTTTATAACCTAATAAATCTAACCATTGTTGGTTTACATCAATAACATAACCTTCAATATCAAGTGATTGATATCCAAGAGGGGCTTTTTCAAATAACTCTCTAAATCGTTCTTCACTATCTAGCATGTTTTGTTGTAAATTAAGAAAATCAGTAATATCTTCAACAAACCCTAAAAAGCGATTACTACTTAAGGTTATTGCTTTAACTGACCAACTTCTAATTTCTCCTTTTTTTGTTATAAAACGAAGATTCCCAATACTTTCTCCTAATAATTTGACACTACTAAAATGCTGTTTTGCTGTTTCTTGATCTTTTGAATAAATTAATTCCATAAGGTTCATGCTTAATAATTCTTTTCTCGTATACCCAGTTATATCAACAGCTTTCTTATTTACTTCAAGGTATCCACCTGATTCACTTGCAATAAATACTCCATATGGAGCTTTTTCCATATACTCATAAAGACGTTTTTCACTTTTTAGTAATTGTTCATTTGCTTCCATAACTTTTGTCATGTCTGTATATGAAGCAACTATTTCTCCAGAAGGTAATTTATAAACACTGTTTTCAAACCAATATTTATCTTCAAATTTAGTAACTTTTAATTTTTGTGGAATTCCTGTTTCATATACTTCTTTAAATACTTCAATAAGACCTGTATCTTCAATACCTTCTACAATATCAGCAATAGATTTTCCAATAATTTCTTCTTTTCGTTTACCTGCTTTTTTACAACTCATTTTATTATATTCTTGAATTATATAATCTTTAGCAGATTCGCCATTATTATTCACTTTATATATAGCAACTCCTGTAGCTATATTTTCAAATAGATTTAAAAATCTGTCTTTTTTGCTTAAGTTAATATAGTAATCATCAATAATTTTAACGCGGAAATAATACCGTGTATCACTAATAAATATGGTGTCTACAAACCATTGTTTTTCTAAATGAACAGGTAACATTTTCTCTTGATTATTATCTATGGAAAGTTTGAGTTTTAAAAAATAATCTTGTCCAATAATTTTTTCTAGTTTTTTACCTATTATTCTATTATCACTATATAATAAATTTTCTTGTAAGAGAGACCAGTTTTTCTTAATTGTATAAGCCTTTGTAACCTCAATGATATTATCAGATACATCACTAATCAATTCTTTCAGTTTTTTCTTATTAGTAATATTTATAATAGCCATACAATATCCTCTTATTTTCGAAGTAAATCTAAAATATATCCCTATACATTATATTATAGAATATAAACAAGGTCAAACCTCTTATAAATGATATTTCAATGAACATACTGTACTAATGATGCTAATATTATCAATAATATTAATTATATAATTGATTTATTTAATTTTTTATGTAATAATGTAAAAATAGTAACTAAAAGAGGTGGCTTAATGTGTAAAAAGGAAAAGAAAAAAGAAAAAAACTATTTACTTTCATTAGTAAAAAAACATAAACAATATTCTGGTTATATATATACAACAATTACAGGTCAAGTAATATCTTCATTAGTTGCAGGATCTTTCGGTATTTTATTTAAATATCTAATAGATGCTATGAATGATGGAAATGAATCATTGTTTATTAATACTGTTATAATACTAGCAATATTATTTTCATTAAATATTCCTCTTCTTGGTTTGAGAACATATAGTATTGGTCGTTATACAAGTTCCATCATGGCTGACATGAGAAACGAACTTGCAAATAAAGCAACAACAATGAAAACATCTGAGCTTGATAATATGCACTCTGGTGATTTTGTTTCAAAAGCAAATAATGATTTAGGTCAAATAAGAACATACTTTTCAACTCACCTTCAATTTTCTATTCGTTTAATTGTAGGAGGAGTTGTGTCTTTTGGATTAATGCTTTATTTAGGTTGGTTGTTAACTCTTATTACTTTTTTAGCAACACCGGTATTTTTATTCTTGACAATACTAATTGGAAAACCTTTAAAGAATCTAGTAGTAAAAAGAAATGAAAAACTTGCTGAAGTAAATAAATATACACAAGATGCTTTAGGAGGGTATGTGGAAATAAGAACATACCAACTTCACACAAGATTAGGGGGAAAAATTAAACAAGCTATTGATGATTCTGTTAAATTATTATTTAAAACTGCAGCAATTGAATCTTTTTCTAGAGGTTTTGGTTTCTTAAGCCGTATTATTCCTGTTATTATCTTAATGGCAGTAGGATCTATCTTTATAGTTAAAGGTATTGGCGGCATTACTATTGGTACAATTATTGCTATTTCTTCACTATCTAACGCACCACTAAACTTACTTTTTCATTTAAGTAATATTGTAAATAATTATAAAAAAGCACAAGGATCTACTAAAGGATTATTAAAGATTTTTGAATATGAAGATGAAAGAACTAGTGGTTCTGTTCTAAATATAAATGAAACTCATCCAATAATATCTTTTAAAGATGTATCCTTTAGTTATCAAAGTGAGTCCTCCTCTTCACCTGTTTTAAATAATATTAGTTTTGATATTTATAAAGGAGAACAAATTGCATTTGTAGGAGAATCTGGCTGTGGTAAAAGTACTATTATTAAATTAATTGCAGGCTTTTATGCTGTTGATAGCGGAAGTATTTTAATCAGTAATGAAAATATTAATAACCTTAATTTAAAAGATTACCGAAAAAATATTTCAATTGTGGATCAAGATACTTATCTGTACCCTGGTACTTTATATGAAAACATTTCATGTGGAGTCATTAACGAATATGAAGAAGTTCCAGAAGAGTTGGTAAAACAAGCAGCTATATCAGCTAATATTCATGAGTTTATTTTAAGTCTACCTAATCAATACGAGACCTTTGCCATGGAAAGAGGCGTTAGATTATCAGGTGGTCAAAAGCAACGGATAACAATGGCTAGAGCTTGTATTAGAGAAGCTGAAATATTGCTTCTTGACGAACCTACTTCAGCCCTTGATATGGAAAATGAAATGATTGTTCAAGAGCAATTACAAAAGCTTATGGTAGATAAAACTTCAATTATTGTAGCTCATCGTCTTTCAACAATCAAAGATGTCAATCAAATTTTTGTTATTGATAAAGGGAATATTGTTGAAAAAGGAACACATAATGACCTTATTGCTTTAAAAGGTAAATATTATGACCTATCACATAAACAATTAGAAAAAGAAAGAGAGGCTATCAATGAATAAATATGGAATAAAAGGTACGATAACCTCACTTAAAAGGCTACTAAAAGAACTTAAAAAATATAAAGTTGCATACCTACTATCAGGATTAGCAGGTAGTTTAACAGATTTAACTTTTAACTTTCTTTTTGCCTATACTCTCATGTGGATTTTAGCTGCTGTTGAAAATAATGATTTAACAGAAGTAATTAGAAATATTTGGATACTAGTTATTATGTTTTTGATTTTCTTGCTTGCTATAAGCTTTAGTAATTATATCTTTAAAATAACTCTAGCTAAAGCAGGTGGTGATCTTAGAAGCAAACTTTTCACCAAAGTATGTAAATTACCAGTAAGTTGGTTTGAAAGCAAACATAGTGGTGATACTATCTCTAGACTAATTAATGATGTTCAGTCTTCAGAAAATGCTTGGGGTGATCAATTAATACAACCAGTTAGTGCAGTTATTTCAGGTATTGGTAGTACAATATTAATGTTAACTCTTGATTGGAGGATAGGTCTGATTGCAATAGGTATTGGAATAATATCTTTGTTTGTAACAACAAGATTTATAAATCCCATAAAAAAACGTAGTGATCAAGTTCAAAAATCATTAGGAAAAGTAACAGAAAATCTTGTGGATGTTTTATCAAGTTATAAGGTCACAAGAATATTTAATTTAAGTGGTTGGATACTAGGAAAGTATAAACAATCAACTAACAAATTATATAAAGACAATATGTCACGAGTAAAATTACAATCAGCACAAAACATGGTTAACGAGTTTTTCTCAAACATATCATTTATTGGTTTGTTTGCTATTGGTGGTATTTTTGTACTTACTGG
>JAUUZV010000121.1 GCA_030592085.1 Clostridia bacterium
AAACATACTCTAAAATTACTGATTGGACAAAATCAACGACTTGTTCCTGCTCATATGAAAGCTAAAGCAATATTAAGTAGTGGTGAACTTGGACGTATTTTAACATTCCAAACTGTTTTTGGGCATACAGGAGCTGAAAAATGGTCTATTGCTAATTCACCTTCAACATGGTTTTTTGATAAAGAACAAGCAATCTTTGGAGCAATGGGTGATATAGGGGTTCATAAAGCAGATTTAGTTAGATGGTTAATTGGTGAAGAATTTGTATCAGCAAGCTCTTTTGTTTCAACTAGACATAAGCGATATGATAATGATGAACTAATTAATGTTGATGATAATGCAGTATGTATTTTACAAAGTGAAAGCGGTATTGTTGGAACACTTGCTGTTAGTTGGACATATTATGGTGGTGAAAGTAATGCTACAATTTTTAACTGTGAAAAAGGAGCATTATGGATATTTAGAGATGAAGATGCTCCAATTAAAATAAAATACGCAAATGGTTCAGAAACATTAATTAAAATTGGTAGCATTTCCACCAATGAAAATCAAGTTAGTTCAGGTGTAATTGATATGTTAGTAGATGCTATTTTAAATGATACAAAGGTAGAAATTGATGGATATGAAGGATATAAGGCACTAGAGATTATTGTTAATTGTGTTAAATCAGCGGAAAGTGGACAAACTATTCATTTCTAGAAAATAAATAATTGAACTAAAAAAGCACGACAAATATCATCTTTGCCGTGTTTTTATTGATTAATACCATGTTTGTGCTTACTAAATCACAAATGTGAGCACAAATTATGTTTATCGGTGCAGTAGAGGATTCGAATCTACGTTCCTCTTTATAAGTGATTAGGGGAGTTCTCTCTACTTATGTATTATATATCACATAAAATGTTCTTATTCGTTATTTTTATAGGGTTATATATTATAATTTATTAGTATAATTAATAATATTTATTTAAACTACTAAGAACTCTTCTTAGAACAATAATTACTCTGATATTTCTATCATAAATTGTTCAATCAATTTATACACATTCGAGTATGGATTCATCTTCATGATTGATACAAAAATGTTTTTCCCATCCTCAATATATTTCATATCTAATTTCTTGGCATACTGTATAGCATTATCAATATTCCCATTTGAAATAATTTGTCTAATTATTCCTTTATTATTTTTCTTTTTGCTATACTGTGTTTTTTTAAGAGACAAATGTTCCTCCAAATTGCGATATGTATTTCTTTTACTTAAATCCTCACTAATGTTTTCAAAATGCATCAACAACCATGTCTCAAAAAGATAATTTGAGACAAGTAACTCATATTCATTATTACTTTCATTTGCAGTAGTAATAACAGATTGAATATCTTTGGGATCATCACAGTCAAAAACTAAATACTTTTTATAAAGAGAATAATTTTTATTATTTTCTTCATCTAACAAGAATTCTTCTGCATAATTCAAAACTGTTTGTGCATTTCCTCCTGCAATTTCCAATTCAATTTTTATATTAGTATATTTATTATTTCTATTGTTGATTATTTTGGCAAAATAGTCCATATAGTTTCTTTCAGTATACCCTTCACAAAAAACTATAACATGTCCAATAAACACTTTCTTGGTTTCTATTAATCGCTTTGGAGATAATCTAGTTCTAGGCATATTAATCTCCCTCGGCAATTTCACTATATTTGAAAATCGGTATCGCTCCATATTTACCTTGGAGGTAGTCTTTACTAAAGGTAGCATCTTCGCGTGCTTTTAAATCAGATAATGCATATAATGAAGACTCACCCCTCTCATTTTTATCTATGAATACTACTTCATCTCGACGGAATTGCTTATTATTCAATAGTGAAATATCGTGTGTGGTAAATATTAATTGAGCCTTCTCATTGCTGCTTTCTTGAAACATATCGATTATAAACTTTGTTAACAAAGGATGTAATCGTGCAGACATTTCATCAATAATAAAAACACCACCATGCTCTATCATCTCTAAAATGCCCTGAATATAAGATAAAAAACGAAGAGTACCTGATGATTCTTGTCTCAAGTTAAAGAATTTCTTATCAACAATCTTACCTGTATTATTGTAGACATTATGAATAGTCTTAATGAATTTTCTCTTTTTTTCTTTACCAGTTTTTTTGTTTGTTATTACTTCTGTTTGCACATCTAAACCAGCAATACCTACATCAATAAATCTTAAATAATTCTCAATCCTTTTACGGTATATTTCGTCATCAACAAGTTTTTTTGAAATCATATATGAACCAGCAACTTGTTTAACAGATGATTCAAAATGAATTTCTAAATACACATTAAATTCGTCTGTGAAAAAATCTATAAAATCATTAAGAACTGACTTTTTATCAGTTTCATCTAAAAAATAATCTAAAACAGATATATAAAGTCGTTCTTGGGGGAATTTTTTATAATTAGCTAGTATTTTCTTGTACTTACTCCCGTATTCAACTGATAATCCAGTACGTTCATACACTTTCTTATTATCAATATAATACCATTCGCTTAGAACTTTTTCTTTTGTACATTCAAATCCGTATTGTATTTCCTTTCCGTTTCTAATAAATATAATATCAAACTCTGATGCTTCTTTAGTTTCGTTAGATAGAAGAAATGTTTCTAAAGTAAAGTTTGATTCTTCAATATCGTCTATATTCTTGTTCTCTTTTTTGCTTATAAATTGAGAAAATATATAATCTTCAAAGAAAAACATAGCAGAAATAAAATTTGATTTACCAGAAGCATTTGCTCCATACAATACATTAGTTTTAAGTAAGTTTATCTTTTTATTTGTTTTTACAACATGCGAAGGGTGTTGAACGTATGAAGTAGCTCTTAAATCCAAAATTGCTTCTTCTTTAAATGATGTATAATTTTTCGTTTTAAACATTAATAACATAATATAATCTCCAAAAAGTATTTCAATGTTATTGTATCCCTCTCAAGGCAATAATACAAGCAAAATAACGAAAAATTCGTAAATACAGTTATATAAAATAAAATTACATCATTATAATGGTTGGTATCATAGAAATAATCAATAATCATGTTTTAGATTACACGATATAATTAGTTATATAGGAATACTCTCCCATCATTAATTAGTAGTAATTTTCTATGAATATGATAAAATAAAAAGAAAGTAATATTTTGGAGGATTTTTTGAAAAAAACAATAAACATATTAATCATTTTTAGTCTAATATTAATAATGTCTGCATGTCAGATACAAACTAGTACATCCAATGATAAACTAACTGTTATTGTTAGTGTTGTTCCACAAGAGACTTTTGTAAAGAAAATTGCTGGTGATTTAGTGGAGGTTGTTACAATTATACCTCCTGGGAATTCACCTGCTAATTATCAACCATCTGCAAGAGAGATGGGACAGCTTTCAAATGCTAGCATATATTTTACATTAGAAATGCCAACTGAAAAAGCAAATATTTTACCTAAAGTAACAGATTTTAACAGTGATATAACTATTATTAATTTACATGACTTTGTAGCTAAAACTTATCCAATGTTAATTAATGACCATGATCATCATGAAGGTGAAGAAGAGATTGTTATAGAAGATGGTGAAGGAGTAGATCCACATATTTGGTTATCTCCTAAGCGAGCAATTTTAATGGTACAAGAGATGGCAAAACAATTGGGAATAATTGATCCAGAAAACAAATTGATTTATGAAGAAAATGCCATTAAGTATATAGAAGAAATAAATAAAGTAGATAGCGAGATAAATAAGTTAACTAGTCAATTAGAGCAGAAATCATTTTTAATTTACCATGGGTCATATACATATTTTGCCCATGATTATAACCTTGAAATGATTGCTATTGAAATAGAAGGAAAACAAGCAACTGCAAGTGACTTACAAAACGTAATTGATATTGCTAGAGAAAAGAATATAAAAACAATTTTTTATCAAGAAGAATTTGACGATCAACAAGCTAATACAATAGCTTATGAGATTGACGGTAGTGTAATTAAAGTATCACCACTATCACCTGATTATCTTGATAGTTTATTACACTTTGCTAATGCACTAACAAAGTAAGGAGAAATATGACTGATAATATATCATATAAAGATGTCAGATATTGTTATGGAGATGTTTGTGCTGTACACGAAGCAACATTTGAGTTTCCTAAAAATGCCATAACTGCCTTAATTGGTCCAAATGGTGGAGGAAAAAGCACATTAGTAAAATTACTAGTTGGTCTATTAAAACCAGGCCATGGGCATATAGAAAAGTTTGAAGGTGCAACCATTGGTTATGTACCACAGGTAACTACTTTTGATAGTTCTTTCCCAGCTACTATATTTGATTTAGTATTAATGGGAACTAAAGATAATAAAATTACACCTTTTAAGAGATACAGTAAACGCGATAAAGAAAAAGCTTGTGAAGCTATTAAGAGATTATCACTAAATGGTCTTGAAGGTAGAAGTATAAATCAATTATCTCTAGGGCAACTTAAACGTGGATTAATTGCTAGGGCAATTGCTTCTGGCGCTAATATTTTAGTATTAGATGAACCAGATGAAAGTTTAGATATTGAAGCTAGTAAAAACTTATATGAAATATTAAAAACATTAAAAGATGATACTACCATAATTATTGTTAGCCATCATGTGGCGGAAATATTAGATGTAGCAGATTATGCTTTATATGTTATGGAACATGTTAAGTTTTATAACGAACCAAAACAGTTACAAGAAATATTATTAAAAGACGGGATATTTGCCTTATGATACAAGCAATCTTTCAATATACCTTTATGCAAAATGCCATATTAGCAGCACTACTAGCAAGTATTGTTGCAGGAGTTATTGGCACCATAGTCATGGAAAAAAAATTAGTCAGTATGTCAGGTGGTATTGCCCATGCTTCATTTGGTGGAATTGGTTTTGGTTATTTACTTAATTTTGAACCCATATGGGGAGGATTATTCTTTGCCATTGGTTCTTCACTTTTAATATCTAGAATTACAAAAAACGGTAAAATAAAAGCAGATACTCTAACAGGTATTTTATGGTCCTTTGGAATGGCCTTAGGTATTTTGTTTATTTCACTAACTCCTGGATATATGCCAGATATGACAAGTTATCTTTTTGGAGATATTTTATCTGTATCTAATAGCTCAATTTTATATATGAGTATATTTACAATTATTATAGTTTTACTATTTATAATGTTTTTCCATTCTTTTATGATGTATTTATTTGATGAAGACTATGCTAGATCAACAGGTATGAACGTTACCTTACTAGAATATCTAGTATATATAATGATTCCTCTTGGAATAATCGTATTAATTAAAATCGTAGGTATTATTTTAACAATTGCTTTAATGACTATTCCTGTATCAATTGCTAAGATGCTTTTTAATTCACTTAAAAAAGTGGTTATTTCTGCTGTGATTATTAGCACATTTTTATGTATTGTTGGAATTATGATTTCATATTATGTAAATATTCCATCAGGTGCTTGTATCATAATCTTTAGTACTTTTGTTTACTTTATAACATGGTTATTTACTATTGGACTAAAGAGAAGTAGACATAGTCATAAGAAACATCACGAATAAAGAAAGAAGGTTATATGCCAACTGTTTTTACTAGTAATTATTCATCTCTTACATTAGCCTATTTTACAAAGGTTATTACTAAGTTATCCCTTATGGAAAAACTAAAAACTACAAAAAATATTTATATTAAACCTAACTTAGTTTCTCAAAAGCATGATGATAAATCAGGTGTTATCACATCTGATAAGGTGCTTTTAAAAGTACTAGAGAGTTTACGTGACATTAACAAAGAAGCAATTATTCATATTATTGAATCAGATGGAATACTAAATAACTATGTAAAAGATAAATTCAAAAATCGGAATTATGAGAAATTAATAGAACCATTTGAACCAATTAAATTAATTAATTTAACAAGAAGTGAACTAACTAGTTTTCCTTGTAACGGATCTTTTTTTAAAAATGATATTCAATTACCAATTCTTTTTACTAATGATTATTTCTATATTTCACTATCAAAAATTAAAACCCATTCATTAACAACATTATCTGGTGCTCTTAAAAACCAATTTGGTTGTTTACCAAAGCGAGAAAAAAGTTATTACCATCCCTATTTATCAAAAGTATTAGCTGATATAAATAGGGTTATTAATATTGATTTATGTATAACAGAGGGATGTCCAGCACTTGAGGGAAATGGACCGGTTGAAGGGATAGTAAAGGATATTGATACTATTTTAATAGGAGATGACCCAGTTGCTATTGATACTGTTACAGCAAAAATAATGGGTTTTAATCACAAAAGGATAACTCATATTAAATATTGCCATAATAAAAACATTGGAACCATGAATTTAAATGATATAAATATAATTGGTAAATTACCAGTTTGTTCAAAGTTTAAACAAATTAAAATATCAAGGAAGTTTTTTATTGGATTTGGATTATTTGTCCAGAAAGCAGGTCAACTAATAGCGAAAATTGGAAAAGCATTACAAGATCAATCGCTATTAGTAGTTATTATTAGAAAAATGAAAAGAGGTAATAATGAATTTAAGTAAAGGGTTATTTAGGAGACCTATAATTTTTCTCTTTCCACCAAAATTCTATCTTAAGATGGTGTATAGAATTAAAATGAATAAGAAATTAGATTTAAAAAATCCTAAATCTTTTAATGAAAAAATTAATTGGCTAAAATTATATGGAAGACAACCACGATATACTAAAATGGCTGATAAATATGAAGCAAGAGAATACATAAAAAAAACCATTGGCGAGCAATATTTAGTACCCCTAATTGGAGTATATGATAATGCAAATGATATTCCATATGAAAAGTTACCTGATAAATTTATATTAAAATGTAATCATGATTCAAAAAGCTCAGTTATATGTTGGGATAAAAGTACTTTTGATTATCAAAAGGGAATTGATTATGTTAATAAAAAACTAGTAAGAAACTATTATTACTACTTTAGAGAATGGGTATATAAGGACATTAATAGACGAATTGTTGTTGAACATTTATTAGATGATGGTGATGAAAAATTAATGGACTATCGTATTTTTTGTTTTAATGGACAACCTGTGATGATATCTGTTGATTATAATAAAATTAGTGATTTTACACGTCATCTATATACACCTGAATGGGAATATATTAAAGCTGGGATAAAATACCAATATGCACAAACAAGAATTATAAAAAGACCAAAACAAATGGACAAAATGCTAGAATTAGCCAGTAAACTATCAGCAGGTATTCCATTTTTACGAGTAGACATGTATTTAGTCTATGGAAAAATATATGCAGGAGAATTAACCTTTTATCCAGCAGCTGGATATAGTCAATTTACTCCAGAGAGCTTTGACTTGGAATTTGGGGAAAAACTAAAATTACCAGAAATGAGAAAGAGAAAATAGAACTTGCCAAACTCGG
>JAUUZV010000155.1 GCA_030592085.1 Clostridia bacterium
ATAAGTGAATAACCATATGTGAATCCAAGTATCTTTTCAGCTAAATCATTGGTTAAATAACTTCTTAATATGTCCCCTTCTCTTGCAGGTAGATAAGTAACTTCTCTTTTATAGTCATAAACTTGTTTCATAATTTTAAAAAGTTCATTAATTGATACTTCCAAAGCAGTGGAAATATTTATTGTAAAATTTTCATTAGACTGTATAGTTAATAAATTAGCTTTAGCAATATCTTTTACAAACACAAAATCTCTAGTTTGTGTACCATCTCCATATATTAAACATTCTTCATCATTTCTCATTTTTGTAGTAAATATGGAAACCACTCCACCTTCACCTTCAGAATTTTGTCGTGGACCATACACATTTGCATATCGTAATATACCGAAAGACAGTTGATGGGATTTAGCATACATTTTTATGTATCTTTCAGGAATTTCTTTTGATAACCCATAGAAGGATTCTGGATTCTTGTTATGTTCTTCATCAACACCTAGATATTCAGGATTTCCATAAATAGCTGCACTTGATGCATATACTATTCTTTTTACTTTGTGTCTAACACACATTTCTAAAATATTAACAGTTCCCATTATATTGATATTTGCATCTTTTCTAGGTTCCTTTAACGAAGTCTGTACATCAATCTGTGCTGCATGATGACATACAACATCAGGTTTTGTTCTCTCGAAAAAAGTATTCAAATCAGAATATTGTAAAATATCACCAATGAACAAATTTGCTTTTTTGTTTAAATTATCTATCGATCCAGTTGAACAATCATCATAAATTACAACTTCATGATTATTATCGATTAAAATATCAACAATATGAGATCCTATAAATCCTAATCCACCAATAACTGCAACTTTCATATTATATCTCCAAAAAATCTTTCATCACTTGACACACATTATCAGCCTGTTCTTTATTAGGCATTTCAGCAAATACTCTTAATAGCGGTTCTGTACCTGAGAATCGTGCAATAATCCAACCATTATTTTCAAAATTAACTTTAACTCCATCCATATAATTTGTGTTTTTTACCTTATATGGGAAAGTAGGTAGTTTTTTTTCATTATACAGCAAGTTTACCAACTCAGTTTTTTTATCTTCTTTAAATGAAAAAGCATTTTCCACCATAATTCGATACCCATATTTATCATATAGTTTTTTTAACAATTCAGATATTTTTAATTTTGTAACACAAATCATTTCAACTAAAAGGGTGGCTGCAAAGATTCCATCTTTTCCTTTTATATGTCCTCTTATAGTTAATCCACCACTTGACTCGCCACCAATAACTGCATCTGTTTCTTCCATTTTTGAACTAATATGTTTAAATCCAACTGGGACTTCATGACAAACCGAACCAAAATCTTTTGCTAAATCATCTAATAGATTTGTAGTAGCAAGATTTCTAACAACATCACCTTTCCATCCTTTATAAACTACTAAGTAGTAATATAAAAGAGCTATTATTTCATTTGGATGAATAAAATTCCCCAAATCATCAATAACACCTAATCTATCTGCATCTCCATCAGTTCCTATTCCTAAATCATAATCCTCTTCTATGACAAGTTGAGTTAATCTACCTAATGTAGAAGCACTAGGTGAAGGTAATTTTCCTCCAAAAAGCGTATCATGTCTATCGTTTATAACTTCTAAATCACATCTAAGCGTAAGTAAAATAGTTTGTAAACAAGTCTTTGACACACCATACATTGGATCAAGTAATATTTTTAATCCTTCATCTTTAATAGCTTGATTATTAACTAAATTTAATATGTTATCTATATAATCATTAAATGGATCAATTATTTTTATTAAGCCAACTTTTAAACCTTCATCATAATCAATAATTTTAATATCACTAACTTTTTTAATCGCTTGTTCTAATAAGTCAGTAGTTTCCATTGAAGCGTCTCTTCCTCCAAAAGTAAATAGTTTTATTCCGTTATATAAAGCTGGATTATGGCTAGCTGTTACGGCAATGCCATAGTAAGCTTTTACTCTCTTAACTTCAAACATTACCATAGGTGTTGGTGCATTTTTATTAATAAACATAACCATAATGCCATTACCTGCAAATACTTCACTAATCCATTTAGCTCCAATATCTGATAAAAAACGTCTGTCATAACCAATAATAATTGGTTTATTAAGCTGGTTGCAATCTATTATTAATTCACTTAAACCTTGACCTAATAGTTGAATGTTTTTTTTTGTAAATTCATCTCCAATAATAACTCTCCAACCGCCAGTCCCAAACTTAATCATGCTCTCTCCTTTAATAGTTTTTCAACAAATAATAATTCTTCTAATGTATTAGCTCCATAAATTTCATCAGAGCCATTTAGTTGATAAGTTGTAACCATAAAATCATTTCTTTTCATTATTTCTGGAACTTCAGTTAAATAGTATTCATGTTGCTTATTGCAATTACCAACTTGATTTAAACAGGTAAATAGTTTTTCACTATCACATACCATTACTCCCACGTTAAGCTCTCTTATAAGTTTTTCTTCGCTATTACAATCTTTATCCTCTACTACCTTTATAACCTCACCTAGACTATCACGAATGATTCTACCATACTTTGGTAATGGATCATTACCATCAACAGTAGCTGTTAAGATTGTACAATCAGCATGTTCAGTTTCATGAATTTCTAACATTTTTTTGTAGGTATCTTTTGAAAATAAAGGCATATCACCAAATGTTATTAAAACAGGTCCTTTATAGTCATGAAGGGCTGGATATGTACAAAGTGTTGCATGACCAGTACCTAACTGTTCTTTTTGAAAAACATAAGTATATTTTTTATTTGTGTGTTCAATAATAGTTTCTTTTTTATAACCGACAACTAAAATAATTTCATCACTAAAAGAAGTGTTTTCAATAACATAGTCAATCATTGGTTTATTATTAACTTTTCGCATTGCTTTTGGCGATTCATGATTTTCGCTCATTAATCGTTTGCCTTTTCCACCTGCTAAAATAATTGTTTTCATATTACTCAACTCTTACTCCTTCTGCCGCTTTTACCAGCCTTGTTGGATATCCTGCTTTATTTATTTCTTTTATAATATCACTAGCTACAAATTCATTCGCAAATATATAACAACATCCTCCACCACCTGAACCATTGATTTTTCCACCAGTTGCTCCATTATCATATGCAATTTTTAAGATTTTTTCTATAGCTACTGTTGATAATCGCAAACCCTCTCGTAAATTTTGATGGTGCATTTTTAAATTCTTACCAAAACTTTCATGAGTAACCCTATTAGCTGATTGTTCTTTTATAAAATCACAAAGAATTTTATAGTTATTAATTGCAGCTTTAAATGCATTCTTATCTTCTTTTAAAACCATTGATAAATATTCATTGGAATTATTGTTTTTAACCATCTCT
The DNA here is from genome assembly GCA_030592085.1 of Clostridia bacterium. Lineage (GTDB taxonomy): Bacteria > Bacillota > Clostridia > DUPQ01 > DUPQ01 > JAFGUQ01. Next base: position 3,422 of record JAUUZV010000155.1, read on the forward strand.
CTAATAGACGGTGTATTTGATAATGCTCTTATTACTGGATCTTTAGCGTTTTTTAGCACTTTTATTGTATCTTTTTGTTGTTTTGAATCAACTAGTATAAACACACCTTTTGGGATTTTAGTTATCTTTGTAACAACAGGTTTATCAAACACTTTAAAATCAATATGACAAACACCACCATAGACACTTGCTATATGATCCATTTTCCCACCTGGTTCATTAAATTCAGTAACTTCTGCATTGTATGCTAATTCAACAATTGCTTGTTTGTTATTTTTTATATCAGCATCTATCATTTCTAAAACAGCTTTTATAAAGGCAATTATCATAGTACTTGATGAGCACATACCTTTACCAATTGGAATTTCTGAATCCATTGTAACAGTAAATCCAGAAGAAACATCATAACCTCGCTTTTTAATAACATTTATTGCACTCTTAAAATAATCTCGTTTATTTTCATAAATAATATCATCATTAACCAAAAACTGCTTAATTTCATATTGCTTCTTATCATTTTTTTGATTTAATGTATCAATGGAAGAGTCTTTAATGTATATAACAGCTAAACCATCACTACGCTTATCAATAGTGGCATAGAAACGTAAGTCAATTGCCATGGCAACTACTTCTAATGATAAGTAGTCAAGGTGTTCTCCATAGAGACACAATCGACTAGGTGTCGACACAGTAATGCTCATAATTCCCTCCTGTTTTTGCTATATATATAGTAATAGAATCTATTAATAAAAGCAATAGATAATCACTTTCTAAAAAGTATTATTGCTGTAAATGCACCTAATGAATCAATAAAAACATCCATTAACATAAATGCCCTTCCTGGTACAAATATCTGATGTATTTCATCAGTTAATGCATAAACTATACAAAATATTAATGATATAAGAATAATATTTTTTTTAGAATATAACCTAAAACTTTTTATTGTTAAAAATCCCAATATAAAATATTCTACAAAATGGGCACTCTTTCTAATAATAGTTACAAATAAGTCACTTTTTATAAATATTGAATTAACAAAAATAGTACCTAACCAATCAGTTAAGAAAAAAGTATTACTCATTGAATCAGTAGCAGTTAAACTTGAGTTATAAAATATTAAACTCATCCATATTAAAAGAGCTATTGGATAAATTATCTTACAATACTTCTTCATGGTTTTTTGTTAAGCATATTCACAGCTAGTTCAACAAGTTTCTCTTCACCGCCAACTGATAATCTTACTTTTGCTCGTCCCTTTCTTTTATTAACAGATACAATAATTCCTTCCATTGCTTCAAGTGGTCCATTAACAACAAATATAGCTTGTCCTTCCATATAGATATCTGAGCTACCAATGGCATCATCATTACTAAAACGAAGCAAATGATTAATTAATTCAATTTCATCTTTTAACATTGGAATAGGACCTTTTTCATTTTTTATTAAATAATATACACCTGGTATATTTTTCATTTGATAATAATCAGTTTTTTCAAATTTTCCTTGAAAAAGAATATAACCTGAAAAAAGTGGTCTAAGAATCATAACCCATTTTTTGCTATGGCGTTCTCGCATCACTCGTTTTGGTGCATAAAACTTATACTTATCACCAAATGCTTTTTCTAGATGTTCAACAATAGATTGCTCGTTATTTGTTTTTACAAATAGTGCAAACCAATCATCATTTGTTATTTGTCCCCACATATTATTCCCTAACTATTTTTATTTTACTAGACTTAATTTCACTTTCAAAATCAATGTGTTGTTCTTCGTTTATTGAACCTAAGTCAAGCACAGCCGTTCTAATTGTCAAAAAGAAGATTTTAACATCTAATAAAATAGTATAATTCCTTATATATATTAAATCAAATCTAAGTTTATCTATTGCTGCTGTTGAATATTTTCCCATAATTTGAGCTAATCCAGTTATACCTGCTTTAACATTATGTCGTTTATCATAAAGTGGAATGGTTTTTAAAAATTCTTTTACAAACACAGGGCGTTCAGGTCTTGGACCAATTAAACTCATATCTCCTTTTAAAACATTAAAAAATTGAGGTAATTCATCTAATCTAGTAGCCCTCATAAAAGCACCTACTTTTGTTACACGACTATCATTAACTTTTGTTAATACAGCTCCTGTATTTTTTTCAGCATCTTTTACCATTGTACGAAACTTAATAATTTTAAAAATCTTATTATCTTTTGTTATACGATCTTGTTTGAAAAACACTGGTCCTTTTGAAGAACACATCACAAGTAGAGCACTTATAATAAGTAATGGTGAAAGAAAAATAATCAATATAATTGACATTGCTATATCCAATATTCTTTTTATATCTTCTTCTACTTTTGATAAGCCGATACTATCTAAGTATAAATATGGTGTATCGTCAATTTGTGTTAATCGCGGTCTCATTAAACTTATGTCATAAATTTCAGGAATTAAGAATACTTTTTTATGATATTTTTGACATAACTGCAAAATAACTTTCCTATGATTCGTGTTAATATCTTCTCCTAAAACAATTTTATCTGTCTTTTTTATATATGATTCAACGCTTAATATTCCACTATCTGTAATAAATAAAGTATCAACTAAATAAGCACTATGGCCATTAGTTTGTAAATTATAACTTGTTTTATAACCGTCTTTTTCACTTGCAATGACTAGCACCTTTTCTTTTTGATATGTGAATCTAAGAATAACTTCAATTAATATAC
>JAUUZV010000183.1 GCA_030592085.1 Clostridia bacterium
GCGAAAAGGTGCTTCAATTACTTGAATTACCATATAGAGTAGTTATGCTCTGTACAGGTGATTTAGGGTTCTCTTTGAAGAAAACATATGACATTGAAGTGTGGTTGCCATCTTATAAAACTTATCGTGAAATAGGAAGCATCTCAAATGCTGAAGATTACCAAGGTAGAAGAGGAAATATTAAATTTAAGAGAACAAAAGATTCAAAACCAGAGTATGTACATACATTAAATGGATCTGGACTTGCTGTAGGAAGAACTGTAGTTGCAATATTGGAAAATTTCCAACAAAATGATGGTACAATAACTATACCTGAGGTTTTAGTACCTTATATGAAAACGAAAGTAATTAAATAGGAGGATTTATGACTGATATTAAAGAGCAAAAGGAATTTAACTTATTAGAAGAAAAAAAGAACATTGTAATAACAAATAACCTAAAGAATTCAATTGTAAAAGAGATTAACAATTTGTTAGATGGCAAATTAGAAGAACTAACAACTGAGCCATTTACCACTATTCATACTCTTGGAAAATTAACATCTAGAAAGATTTTTGTTGTTAATTTTAAGGATTTAGTAGATTTAGAAAAAAGAAATAAAATATTTAAAAGTATTAGTGGATTAAAAGGTAATAATTGTATAATAGTAGATTCATTTGAAAATGATTCATATTTAGAGATAATGCAAGACTTATCAGAGAAAATTATGACTGACAACTATGTATTTAATAAATATAAATCAAAAAAGGAAGAGAAAAATAAAGATTTCTACTATTATGGTGAAACAGCGATATATGAGGCTGTAAAAAAAGGTTATGTTTATGGAGAATGCATGAACCATGCTCGTGATTTGGTTAATACTCCATATAATTACTTAAATGCATCGGATTTAGCTGATTATGCTAAAGATTTAGAAAAACATGAGAATATTACTGTAACAATTTATAACAAAAATGAAATAGAAGATATGAATATGGGAGCTTACCTAGGGGTAAATAAAGGTAGTATAGATGAACCCAAATTAATTTTAGTTAAATACCAAGGATTAGAAACATTTACTAATCCTACAGCTTTAGTAGGAAAAGGAGTAATGTATGATACTGGAGGATATTCCTTAAAAACTCCACAAGGAATGCCAGGTATGAAAGTTGATATGGCAGGTTCCGCAGCAGTTTTAGGTGCTATTGAAGCTATTGCTAGATTGAAACTAAAAGCTAATGTAATGGCCATTGTAGCTGCTACAGATAATAGAATAGGAGATGGAGCTATTGTTCCAGATGATATTTTAACTGCTGCGAGTGGTAAAACAATTTAAATCTTCTCTACAGATGCAGAAGGAAGACTTACTTTAGCTGATGCAGTTTGGTTTGCTCAAAAAGAGGGAGCTAAAAAAGTAATTGATACAGCAACTCTTACTGGAGCAATGGTTGCTGCATTGGGACATGAATTTACTGGGGCATTTACAAATAATAAAAAATTCCTAAAAGAATTAATGGATGCTAGTGTAAAAACTAAAGAAAAAGTATGGGAGATGCCTATTTCTAGCGGATATAGAAAATTGATAGAAAGTAAGGTAGCCGATATTAAAAACAGTGGCGGACGTCTTGCAGGAGCAAGTACGGCAGCTGCATTTATTGAAGCTTTTATTGAAAAAGATACAAAATGGATACACCTAGATATTGCTGGAACTGCTACTTTAGAGAAAGTGGGAGCAACAGGAGTAATGGTAAAAACATTTACTGAATTATTTTGTTAATGAGAAAAAGGATTCTACAAGAGGATCCTTTTTTATTTGACAATCACACACATATGTTATATAATTCTAACATAAAGTTATTTATTTCTAACATAAGGAGAAGATTATGAAAAAGAGAACAAGTTTGTTTTTGTATATAGCAATATTTATTATGTTAGTTGCTGGGTTAATACTTCTGCTTCTTGGGTTTGATGGATTTAATTTTGAAATTGTTATTATAATTATACTAATAGGTTTATTTGCCATACAAATGACACTAAAGAAATTGCCTAACAACCAGGATATTGTATCAGATGACGAAATGTCTAAAAAAATACTAAACAACGCAGCAGCAAAAAGTTACTATATATCGCTATATCTTTGGTTAATACTAATGTATTTTTCAGATAGATTTAGTGATATTGAATCGATGTTTGGAGTCGAAATTGCAATGATGGGAATTATATTCATGTTAAATATATTTTATATTAGATTTAGAGGATTAAATGATTAAAACAAATATAAAGAAATATCGCCAAATGAAGGGATTTACACAGCAAGAATTAGCGAATATAGTTAATGTCAGAAGAGAAACGATAGTTTTTCTTGAAAAGGGTAAATATAATCCATCATTAAAATTAGCAATGTTGATTGCGGAAGCTCTTAACACTCCAATTGAAGAGTTATTTAAACTTGAAAAATAAAAAAGGATTCCGTGGGAATCCTTTTTATAGTTCTTCTTTTATTGAATTTATCAAGTCTTGGAAGTATTTTGGATCATATTTACCAAAGTTATCCACAGTAGAAAGCTGCATTCCATCATTTTCATATCTTGGAATTAAATGAAGATGGAAATGAAAAACACTTTGATGTGGTTGGTCATTATTATTGATAATATTGAGACCAATAGGGGAAAATGCCTTCTTCAGTGCATTTGCAATCATTGGGACCACTCTAAAAACATCAATAATTGTTTCTTCATCCAACTCATACACATTTTTTATATGTTTTTTTGGAATAATAAGGGTATGTCCCTTTGTTCCTTGTGTAATGTCTAAAAAAGCAAGCACATTTTCATCCTCGTAAATTTTGTGAGATGGAATTTCTCCATTAATAATTTTACAAAAAATACAGTCCATACTTTCACTCCTCATCAATTATTTTTATTATTCTATAGATATCTTTCATATCTTTAAGCATAAAGTCAGGGGAAACCTCCATTAAATGGTCTTCTCCTTTTAAACACCAAGCAACGCCTGCGCTATAAATACCAGCGTTTTTACCAGCTAAAATATCACCTTGATTATCACCTATCATTATTGCTTTGTTATATGAAGGGAAACGGCTTAATGCAGTAATTATTGGTTCCTTGTTTGGCTTGGGATTTTTCACATCATCGAGGGCAACAAAGACACTAAAATACTTCTCTAGTCCATAATGAGTAAAACTAGGCCATGCAGCAATTTTGAATTTTGATGTAACTATTCCTAGATTATAACCTAGTTCATATAACTCTTTAACTACCTCTTCTACTTGTGGGTAGATTTCAAAGTTTCCAACTTCATATTCAACATAAAATTCCCGGTAAGATACAATCATTTCTTCAACAAGTAAAGGATCATCAGTATAACTTCCATATGTTTCATGCAAAGTGGGACCAATAAAAGTCATTATTGTTTCTCTCGATAACAACAAATCAGGAAAATGTCTTTCAAAACTTGAAATAAAACTTCTAATAATAATTTCGTTAGTATTAATTAATGTTCCATCTAAATCGAACAGTATTGTATCTAATTTCCTCATAAAATCACCTAGAATAATTTTAACATATACTGGAAAAAAAAGAAATCTATATAAAAAGAATTGAAAAAACAAAAAAATGATGTAAACTATTATGTGTTAGGAGTGATAAAATGAGTAACATAATAGAGGAATTAAAACAAAAAATTAGTGGAAAAGGGCTTAAAATAGTATTTCCTGAATCACATGATGAAAGAATTATTGAAGCAGCTTTGAGATTATGTAGTGAGGGGCAAATACAACCCGTACTAATTGGAAATATTAAAGATATTCCAAGTAAATATGACGTTTCTCATTGTCAAATGATTGATCCTAATGAGTATGGAGACTTTGATAAGATGGTAGCTAGCTTTGTTGAAAGAAGAAAAGGTAAAACTACTGTTGAAGAAGCAAAACAAATATTACTTAATGAAAACTATTTTGGAACGATGTTAGTATATATGAATATAGTAGATGGATTAGTAAGTGGAGCAACAAGATCTACAGGTGAGACAGTAAGACCAGCTTTACAAATTATTAAAACTAAGCCAGGAACTTCAAGAACATTTGGATATTTCTTAATGAGAAAAGGTACTGATAAGTACATTTTCGCAGATTGTGCCATTAATCCAAATCCTACAGCTGAGCAATTAGCAGAATTTGCAATAGAATCCGCAAAAGCTGCAGCAATGTTTGGAATTAAACCTAAAGTAGCAATGCTTTCATTCTCTACTAATGGTAGTGCTGAAACAGAAGAAAGCGAAAAAGTTAAATTAGCAACTAAAATTGCCAAGGAGAAAAATTCAGGATACGAAATAGATGGAGAAATGCAATTCGATGCTGCTTTTGTTCCTAGTGTAGGACAAAAGAAATACCCGAAAAGCGCTGTAGCTGGTAAAGCAAACACATTTATATTTCCTGATCTAAACTCTGGTAATATCGGATATAAAATTGCACAAAGAATGGGTGGATTTGAAGCTATGGGTCCAATCTTAGCAGGGTTGAATAAACCTGTGAATGATTTATCAAGAGGTTGTAGTACTGAAGATGTTTATAAAACAGCGATAATTACCGCAACACAAGCAATAAAGTAATAAATTTAAGGCTATGATATACTAAATTCATAGTCTTTTTATATGTTTTTTATTATGGTATAATACCAATACAAGAAGAAGGTGATATTGTGCTAAGATGTCAAATTATATATAATCCTGAAAGTGGAAAAAAAGATTTTGTAAATCATCTTGATTATGTTGAATCTAGATTAATTGATGCTGGATACAAAGTTAATATAGTAGCAACAAAAAGGCCGAAACATGCAATTGTTTTGGCTAAAAAAGCCTGTAAAGATAAATATGACTTACTGGTTATTTCAGGTGGAGATGGAACACTACATGAATGCATTAATGGAATTGCTGTTTCTGAGTA
>JAUUZV010000100.1 GCA_030592085.1 Clostridia bacterium
ATATTTATTGAAATAAAAATAACACCTACTACAAGTAGTAATGCAATGTTATAAGCAACCTTATTTAATAGTTCAATACTCATATAACACCTCTACCATATCCCAATGCTAGGTTTATTATATCATAACCTAATTTTTTATTAATCAATTATTTGAAATGTATGTTGTTTATAACAACGTTGAAGCTTTTTTTGCTTCATATATTGTTTTTTCTTCATCAATTGTTAAAAATTCCCTATTTTCCATAAGAATATCACCATTACATATGACTGTGTCAACATTATTTCCTTGGCTGCTATAAACAATTGCTGAAGCTGGATTATTAAGAGGTATATTATTAAGACAACTTGTATCTACTAAAATTAGATCAGCTTTCTTTCCCTCTTTTAGTAAACCTAGATTTTCAAATCCTAAAGCTTTAGCACCATTATAGGTAGCCATTTGTATTGTAGTAGCTGCATTTATAACTGTTGGATCTAATGTTATTCCTTTATGAATTAAACTAGTTAATCTCATTTCATTAAACATATCAACCATATTATTACTAGCTGCTCCATCTGTTCCAATTGCTACATTAATACCTGAATCAAGCATATCAGGAACTCTTGCAATACCACTTGCAAGTTTTAGATTACTAGAGGGAGTATGAACAGACGTAACATTATTTTCTTTAAGGATTATTAAGTCTTCATCATCTACCCAAATTGTATGTGCTGCAATTACTGGAACATCTAATACACCTGCTTTTAAGCATTGTTTAATAGGTGTTAACCCAGTTTTTTTAATACTTTCATCTACTTCAAATTTTGTTTCATGTAAATGAATGTGAATAGAGGAATTAAGTTCTTTTGCAAGGTCTGCATTAGCTCTTAACATTGCTTCATCACATAAATAAACTGAATGAGCTTCAATTGATGTTTTTAATTTGCCATTATTTGCTAAATTATATTCATTATGAAAATCTTTACAAAATGCTTTTGCATACTCATGTCCTTTTTGCCATTGATTACAAGTCATTAAACCATATGATAGATTAGCTCTCATACCACTTTCAATAACAGCTTTAGCGACAACGTCCATTTCATAATACATATCTAAGAAACATGTTGTACCTGATTTAATCATTTCAGCAATTCCAAGCATAGTACCTTTTTTAACTATATCTTTAGTTATATTCTTTTCTTTTGGTAAAATATTTTGAAATAACCAGTTTTCAAGTGTTAAATCATCAGCAGAATTTCTCATTAAAACCATCATTGCATGTGTATGTGCATTGACCAAACCTGGCATTGCTATAAATTCATTACCTTTTATAACTCTATTTGGAATAAAATTTTCAGGTATATTTTTACCAATGTAGTAAATAATATCATCTTTAATAGCAATATTATTTATACCATGATAAATATCATTTGCATCACCAGTTATAACATGTACATTTTTAATTAATATATTCATGTTTACTCCCAGCTAGATAAATATTTTTTTTGTTCATCAGTTAATTGTTCTAGATTAATATTCATTGCTTTTAGTTTTTTTCTAGCAACATAATCATCAATTTCTTTAGGAACACTATATAAGTGGTTTTCTAGTATATCTTTATTCTCCACAATATATTTAGCACATAATGCCTGTATTGCAAAACTCATATCCATAATTTCTGCAGGATGACCATCTGCACAAGCTAAGTTTACTAATCTACCTTCTCCTAATAAGTTAACTGTTTTTCCATTTTCTAATGTATAACCCACAATATTCTTTCGTCTTGTAGTTTTCGTAACTGCAATTTTTTCTAATTGTTCATAAGAAACTTCTAAATTAAAATGTCCTGCATTAGTTAAAATAGCATCTTGTTTCATTTTTAAGAAATGTTTAGTAGTTATTACATCTTTACATCCTGTAACTGTAATAAATATTTCTCCATCAACACAAGCTTCATCCATGGTCATTACAGAAAATCCATCCATTACAGCTTCTATAGCTTTTATTGGATCAATTTCTGTTACAATAACTTTTCCACCTAATCCTTTAGCTCTCATGGCAACACCTTTACCACACCAGCCATATCCTGCAACAACAACTGTTTTCCCAGCAATTACTAAGTTAGTTGTTCTCATAATACCATCAAAAACAGATTGACCAGTGCCATAACGATTATCAAATAAATGTTTACAATCAGCATTATTTACATTCATCATTGGAAATGTTAATTCATTGGCTTTATCCATAGCTTTTAATCTAACAATTCCTGTTGTAGTCTCTTCACATCCGCCATAGATATTTGGTAATAAATGAGATAGTTTATTATGTAACATATTAACTAGATCTCCTCCATCATCAACAATTACATTAGGACCAAATTCTAAGGTTTGAAATAAATGATTTTCATATTCTTCTTTTGTAGACTGATACCATGCAAATACTTCTATACCAGAGGCTACAAGACCTGCACAGATATCATCTTGAGTTGATAAAGGGTTACTACCTGTCACCCTAATATCTGCTCCACCTGCTTTTATAACAGTTGCTAAATAAGCAGTTTTTGCTTCAAGATGTATTGATAATGAAACTTTTACACCTGCAAATGGTTGTTCTTCAATAAACTGTTGTTCTAATGAAGATAAAATAGGCATATTTGCTTTAACCCAACTTATTTTTTGTAATCCGCTTTCTTTTAACGATAAATCTCTAATTTCACTCATTATAATTCTCCTAATATATTTTTAACAAATTTTATAAAATCACTTTTCACTCTAGTGGTTGTATCCATTACTTCTTGATGGGATAATTTCTTTTGAATTACTCCAGCTGCCATATTTGTAATACATGAAATACCTAACACTCTCATATTGGCATGATTAGCTGCAATTACTTCTGGTACAGTACTCATTCCAACTGCATCGGCTCCTAAAATTCGTAATGCTTTAATTTCTGATGGTGTTTCAAAGTTAGGACCTCTGTAAAATGTGTATACTCCTTTTTTAACAGGAATATTTATATCATTAATATGGCTACTTGCAAGATTTATTAATTCTTTATCATATGCAAAAGTCATATCTGGAAAACGTGGGCCAAATTCTTCTAAATTTTCTCCACGTAATGTACTTGGTGCAAATAATCCAATATGATCAGTAATTATCATTAACATGCCCTCTTCAAAATCAAGGTTGATTCCCCCTGCAGCATTAGTAATAATAACTTTATTAATTCCTAAAAGTTTCATTACTCTAATTCCAAATACTGATTTATCTAAATCATACCCTTCATAATAATGAAAGCGTCCTTTCATTGTTACAACTTGTTTACCTTGTAGTGTTCCACATACTAATTTACCATCGTGTCCTTTAACTGTAGAAACTGGAAAATGTGGAATATCTTTATAACTTATTTCAACTTTTTCTTCTATTTCATCAGATAAATCACCTAAACCTGAACCTAACACTAAACCAATGGTTGGTTTTATTGTAATTCTATCTTTTATATATTTAGTCGCTTCTTCTAATTGTTTAAAATAAGAACTCATAATTTACCTCTATAAATTTATTTTCACTACTTTCTTTTCCTTCATGGCTTTGTCTGCTTCAAATCCAATCATATGTCCATAAATTGAGTCACCAATTTCTGTTGTAGAAATCGAAGTACTACTACCATTTATAAAATGACAAAAGTCAGCTGATAATCTATAATCACCACCACCATGGCCACCACTATTATCAGTTTTAATAAGTTGTTCATCACATAATTCTTCACCTGCTTCTTTTTTACCTATATTTGCAGTACGTAAATAAATTTCACCAGATGTAATATCACCATAAATTTCAGCTTTTGTACCCACAATATGAACTGTTCTTGAAGGACGCATAGTTCCACCTAATAAAACATGTGTTGCATGAGTACCATCTTCATATTCTATTATAACACTTTGATGATCCATAACATCATTATCACATTTATATACACAACGTCCTAAAGGATTATTTTCTTTTAAGCTCCACTCTAAAAGATCTTCACCTTCTTTTTGCTCAAATTTATCTAAATATTCTCTAGAATAATAACTCCAAACATCTGCTTCAAGATACATTTTTTTTGAAGAATAAATACAATTTTCTTCAACATCACAATCTACTAAACATTTACTACCAGCTCCTTTTGGTGCTTTTTCTTCAGTATATAAATAAAGTCCACCTAAACTAGAAACATAAGTTGGTTTAACTCCACTTTTTAACCATGATATAACATCTAAATCATGGCAACATTTAGCCATCATAATTTCAGAACCACACGATGCTATACTTCTCCACTTTCCTCTTACAAAAGCAGTGGCCATATGGTGAAATGAAACATTTTCTTCAGAGACAATCTGTATAATATCACCTATAGCTCCATCATTAATTAATTCTTTTATTTTTACGTAAAATGGTGCATAACGTAAAACATGACAAATCATAACTTTACAATTATGTTTTCTAGAAGTTCTATAAATACCAAGTAGTTCTTCTTTATTAAGTGCAATAGGTTTTTCTAAAAGCATGTTATAACCAGCTTCTAGTAATGGAATAGATGTTTTGTAATGAATAGCATCCATTGTTCCATTTATAACAGCATCTGCTACTATTTTAGCTTTTAAAAATTCTTCAACTGAATGAAATCTATTCTCTTTACTAACAGAAAACATATCACCAGTTTTTTTTAATCTTACATCTTTTGGGTCTACTACTGCTACAACTTTCATTAAATCAGGATGTTGTAAAGAATAGGATGCATACACTTCACTTCTGTGTCCACATCCAATTAGTGCTACTTTAACTAGTTTGTCCATTATTGTACCTCTTTTTTTATGATAGAATTATTATACAACATATTTACTTTATATATAATACATAATATACTCAATATAATATATTTTTATAGGAGTCTTGTATGAGTAAAAACATTAAAAAAATCTTTGTAGATATAACGATTGATAAATTAGATAAAACAAATGGTAATTTACCTGAAATGGAAGAAAATTTTCTTGATATGGCATTGGGAATGTTTATCCACTGGTCTATAGATGTTACTATAGGTTCTCTAGCTTCACATTGGATGATTGCATCACATGAAGAAATGTTAGATAAACTATATAAAGATTTACCTGATTTATTTTTTCCAACTAGGTTCAATACAGATGAATGGGCTCTTTTAGCTAAAACAGCTGGTATGAAATATGTTGTATTTACTACAAAACATCATGGTGGGTTTTGTATGTATGATACAAAAACTACACCTTTTAATGTTATGAATACACGTTTTGGCAAAGATGTATTAAGTGATGTTATGGCTTCTTTTAGAAAATTTGATATTGAAACTGGTATTTATTTTTCTCCATTAGATTTTACTTGGTGCAAAGAAAATAATAAACATCTACAATTTATGACAGATGAAGTTATCCCTTCCAATAACCCAGGTTTATTAACATATAATGAGGAACAAATTAGAGAAATTTTCACAAATTATGGACCAATTTCAACTGTTTTCTTTGATGGACCACCTGCAAATCTAAAGGATATAGTTTGGGAAATGAGTAAAAATACAATAATCACACGTAGTGAAATGCCAACTCCTGAACTTGAACTTCCAGATGAAATTATAGACGAACCATGGGAAGCTTGTTACCGTTTAGGTAATTCTTGGACATATAAAGCAAGTAATGAAGATTATAAAAGTGGAACTGATATAATAAAGTTATTAATTGATACACGCTCTAAAGGTGGAAATATGCTTTTAAATGTATCTCCTGATACATTTGGTCAAATACCTATTGAACAGCAACGCTTATTACAAGAACTTGGATTATTCATATTTTTCTGTGGTGAGTCAATTTATAAGGTTAGACCATATAAAGTAGCCTTTGAAGAAAATGGTATTTTTTATACTAAACATAAAGATGAACAAACAGTGTATGTGTTTGATACAAGTGGTCCATGGCCATATGCAAAACGAAAAGAAATAACCTTACAAAATGTTACAATTAGTGAAAATACAAAGATTACTATGCTAGGACAAAATGGTCATACTCTTGAGCATCACCCTGAAACTGATACAACTACTCGATTTTATCAAGATAAAGAAGGCTTACATATTAACGCTATGCGATGTTTTAGACCATATTCTTCAAGAGACTGGCCCAATCCTGTTGTATTTAAAATAACAAATATTAAATAGATTTTTGACTAATATATACTATTGAATCACCTTTGTTAATAACTTCAGTTGCTAAAGGATTTAACATTGTTTTATCATTTTTAACAATTCCTATTACAATACATTGTTTATTTGTTAGATAATCAGAAGCTAAGGCTGAAAATGTAATAGGTTCTTTTAACTGATCCATCTTCTTTTCATATAATTCATTACCATAGGCATTTGTCGTTAGTTCTTTAATGCTATCTGAAACATATCTATTCATTGCACCTCTAGCAATAATTTTTGAAGTAATTTGGCTAGTAATAACATAATCATCAACATTAGCTCGTAAAAAGTGATTAAGATTTTTTTCATCTGCAATTTCTGCCACAATATGAACATCAGGATTCATCTTATCAACTGCTAAACAAATAAGAACAGATTTTGCGTCTCTCATTTGAGTTTGTTCAAGAGATTCATCTGATAAAATAATTACTTTAGAAGCTTTTGAGATATTTGCTTTTTTAAGTGTTTCGTCATCTGTTTCTGCACCATTTACATAATGAAAAGAATCATCAGGTTTTTTAAGTCCTTGTACCGATGAAATTACAACAATTTCATTTGGATGATCTTCATTATTAATTTCTTCTATTATACTTTTAGTTTTATTTGTATATCCAAATATTACAATATGATTTTTACAATTCACTTTTAATTCCCCACTTTCGCCTTTTACCATTTTATCAAAGAATATGGTTGCTACAGACGCTGTTATTAATCCGAAAGTTCCAATTCCAATAACCATTAAAAAAGTAGCAACAATTTTCCCAAATAGTGTAACAGGATATAAATCCCCATACCCTACTGTGGTTACTGTAACAAAACCCCACCACAATCCATCAGTAAATGTGATATCTTGTTCTTTACTCTCAAATAAATAGAACAAGTATGAAGTAATTAGTACAATTGTTACTGTAAAAAGTAGTATTTTGCTAATGTTACTAAGTGTAACTTTTTTTCTAATAGTAGCCATAAATTTTTGTAATACAACAATCATATCAATAATATATCATAAACTTAAATACATTTGTGAATATCAACTAGATATCTTTTTTTTTATATCCATTTATTGTATAATTATTACTCAATATATTTAGGGAGGTTTTTATGGAACGCAAAGGTTTTGATTGGATTCATGATGTTAGAAAAGTTACTGATATTAAAGATTTATTATACTCAGGTTTAGAACTCTATGGAGATAATATTTCTTTTAAAGTTAAGAATAAAGAAACAAAAGTTTATGAAGATATTCTATATAAGGAGTATGTAAGCGATGTAGAAGCTCTTGGTACTTTTTTATTAAGTATTGGGTTACTTGATAAGAAAATTATAGTTATGGGTGAAAACCGATATGAATGGGCTACATCATATATGTCCGTTGTTAATGGTGTAGGTATGGTTATACCTGTTGATAAAGAATTACCTGAACATGAAATTATTAATATAATTAAATCTTGTAAACCTTCATGTATTATTTATTCTGGTAGAAAAGAAAACGATATGGTAAGTATTTCTAAAAAAATTGATTTTATTGAATATTTTATTGGTATGGACTTAAAAGAATCAGATGAGTCCTCTAAGTTTCTTTCATATGAAAAATCTTTAAAAATAGGAAAGAAATTATTAAGTAATGGTAATCATAATTATTTAGACATAAAAATTGATGTTAATAAAATATTAATTCTTTTATATACATCAGCAACTACTTCAAAATCTAAAGCAGTTCAATTAACTCATCATAATTTAGCATCTAATTTAATGGCTATGTCATCTGTTTTATATATTGATTCATCTGATATTTTCTTATCTTTATTACCTCTTCATCATACATATGAATGTACATGTGGATTTTTATGCCCAATCTATAGAGGAGCTTCTATTGCTTATTGTGAAGGTCTCAAATATATTGTACAAAACTTAAAAGAAGCCAAAGTAACTGTTATGTTAGGTGTCCCACTATTATTTGATGGTATGTATAAAAAACTTTGGAAATCTGCTGAAAAGTCTGGATTAGCTGAAAAAATGCGTAAAGCAATATCCATTTCAAATAAATTAATGAAACTTAAAATTGATGTTCGTAAAAAACTCTTTAAAAAGATTTACGAAGGATTAGGTGGACATGTTAGAATTTTCATTTCAGGTGCAGCTGGAATTTCTCCTGAAGTTGCTGAATTTTTTAGAAATATTGGATTATCATTTTATCAAGGTTATGGTTTAACTGAATGCTCTCCCATACTTGCATTAAATAGCGATACTCAATTTGAAGATGCTGCTGC
This sequence comes from Clostridia bacterium, assembly GCA_030592085.1. Taxonomy (GTDB): domain Bacteria; phylum Bacillota; class Clostridia; order DUPQ01; family DUPQ01; genus JAFGUQ01. Next base: position 8,502 of record JAUUZV010000100.1, read on the forward strand.
TGGTAAAGCTTTACCAGGAGTTAATATTCAGATTTATGAACCAAATGATGAAGGTATTGGTGAAATTGTCGCAACTGGTGAAAATATTATGATTGGTTATCTAAACGAACCTGAACTTAATAAGGAAGCATTTAAAGGTGGATTCTTC